>NZ_JAWMWD020000002.1:0-232722 GCF_046536215.2 Arthrobacter globiformis
ACTCATTAGGGGAGAGCGTCAATACGTTCCCCGAAAGATCACGGTATGCACGATTCGCACTTAGAGTCATTACAGCTTGACATAAGATCAATTATCGGCGCTCGAAAACGGCCGGGGGAGACGCCGCGGAAGGGGTTGCATTCCGGCGTAACCGCAGCGCTTTTCGCCCGCTAATCACGTGCTTGAACCTGGGCTGCCAGCGCCTGGTTCAAGGCCGGAATGTCCAGGAACTCCGGATCAAAAGGTTCAGCCGAGCCGGTGATCTCCGCCACCCATTCCGAGTGCTCGGCGTGGTCCGGATGAGCCGGGTCTGCCAGTGCCTCCAGGATCTCTGCATACCCTGGGAATCCTCCGGAGTCTTCCAACGGGCCGCGGCGGGCGCCCCCGGCCACTCTGGCCAGCGGGGCGCCTTCCTTCGCAGGATATTGCGCAACGAGCTCAAGCCGGTGCAGCCAGCTGTCGCCAAAGTCGTATTCATAAAAGGCTGCGCCACCGCCCATGTCCAGCAATTGGCCAAGGGACATCTTTTCCTCTGGCCTGTCATCCGGTTCGTTGCACTCCCGCCGTGGAAGCCACTGCAGAGTCTCAGGAATTTCACCGTCCACCGGTCGCAACGGCGCAAAGGGGTCACCGGCTGTAAACCTGTGCAGGTGCATGTCCTCCCACCCAAAGGTAGTTTGCAGGACCCTGTGTGCCTGATCCAGAGTCAAGGAGCCGCTGACCTCCAGCTGGCGCCAGATTTTTGGTTCGATGTCGGCCAGCTCCACGCGAACCCCCAGTATCGACCCCGGCTGCCCGCACATCTCGGTAGAAGCGTTCTCCATGCAGGCCATTCTTACAGCCCGCATTTCGGCCCCAAAGACGCTAGCCTCTCCCCTGCCATCAAACTTCAGCCTTACAAAACGTGGGTTATCTGTATTTCGGAACGACCATAGGCTCCGGCCGCACGCGGAAAGAAACCGGTCTATTTTGACGCTGCGTATCAGGGCGAAGTGGCGGGAACGCCCAGCGCTCAGATGAAGGACCAGCTCAGGCTGTGCACTCCGGTCCGTTGTCGTCCGCGGATTGCTGCCTGACTGGGCCGAGTGCATGTTGCTGGACGCGACGGGTGCCGTCGCCGAATTCTTCCCACGTCCAAGATGAAGTCTTGATGTGCTCGGTTGGATCGTGGCTCCACGTCGAATTCCAGGTGGCTACGTATCCGGCCTCGTCGCCCTACACCGGCGGGACCTCCGGGCACCTGTGACCCTCCTGCCAATGCCTGGCGACAGTACTTTTGGGCAACTGCAATGCCGCCGCCACCTCCCGAATCGTCATGCCCTGCTCGCGTCCATCGTAGACAGCCATGTGAAGCACTTCCGACTCGACGGCTCATACAACGCTGGCCTGAGCCCGAGCTGCCCGAAATGCTTCCGATGAGCTGACGAACGACATAGCTTCCTTCCCTTGTCCCACGGTGGGACAGTACTACTGTCCCAGTGGGACAAGGGAAGCAACCACGCCACTAAGGTCTTGATCCCGCACCCTGCAGCGGTAGGCCGAGAAGGTGAACCGGTTGAACGCTACAGCAACCCTAGTTGTCGCTATAGCCCAGAACCGTTTCGTTTCGGTTCCTTCTGGAGTCGGGACGATACGGGATAGAACTGGGCCCGGTATCCCCCAGGAAACGCCGGTGCGGGCGAGCTGGCCTAATCTGTTTTCATGGCTGAATGGTTCTCTGTCGCAATCGCGGCTCTCTCCCTAGTCGTTGCGGGCTTGGCGTGGATTAGTTCGCGTAAGGCCAATGACATCGCCAGGGGCGCAAACGCGCGCGCCGATCATGCTAACGCCATAGCGGAATCGGCATTGGAAGACGCTAGGCGGGCCCGCCTCGACATCGTGTGGGATGAGGCAATACGCGCCCTAAACGACTTAGTGACATTCGATTTCGCCGGATCGTCCGAGGCTGTGGGGCCGAAGCTTGTGTCGGCCCGTACAAGCTTGCAGATGCTCGCGGACAAGCTAGACGGCGACGCGGTGGGAAAGTGGCTGCAGGCAGACTGGGCTACGGCAAACCTGTTCATGCGGGAGGCACTCGAAAAGAAGGTCGATAAGCGCCGTGCCGACTACGTCGAGGCCGTATTAGAAGCAAACTCCACTGCCGCCGCTTGGTTGGTTGGCATGATCAACAACATCAGGTTTGCCCGGCTTGGCGGTGTTTCCGAGGACGTAATCGAGCGCCTGCAGCGCAACGCCGTTGAACATGCTGAGGACATTAGGAAGCGCAACAACTGGCCTGAGGACTCATGGCTGCCTGAGACTCTGCAACCGTTGCAGGACGACCGAACCCTCTAACCAGTAAACCAGAGGCAAGGTCGCACAACTCCCCCAGGGATCCAGAAGCATCCGTGTATGCGGACCCAGGGGTAGGTCACACCCAACCTGGCATCTTTTGCTTGACGGAATATAAGTTATCGGCGTTCCGGCTTTGCGCAATTGCGCTCTGATGCGCCACTTTTGCATCCGTACGTGGACAAGGACACCTGCACGGCGGCAACGAGCCGTTACACAGTGGGTATTCTTTGGGATGCACTTTCGAATCGCCTTGGGGACCGCTCCTCATTGGTCCCCGCACCCGTCCTAAGGACCCCACAATGCAGACAGTCACTCTTGGGAGCTTCAACAGCAAAGACACCGATTCCGTAGTGGACCTTTGGACCATTTGTGGCCTTGTACGTCCCTGGAACGATCCCCGAAAAGATATAGAGCGGAAACTCCAGGTGCAGCCAGAACTCTTTCTGGTGGCACATGACGGACTGCGGGTGGTCGGCACGGCCATGGCTGGTTATGACGGGCATAGGGGCTGGATCCACTACTTTGCTATCCACCCCGAACAGCAAGGCCGCGGGCTGGGCCGCCGCCTTGTTCAGGATATCGAGCAGCGGCTGGGTGCTTTGGGTTGTCCCAAGATCCATCTGAACGTCCGCAGCAAAAATGAAGCGGCAGCAGATTTTTGGCGTGCCGTCGGATTTGAATCCAGTGACTCCCTGACTTTCGCCAGGCGCCTCATTACCGACTGATCTTTCCGGGACGGCTCCCTCGACTGCGTCTGGTTATGTCCACCCCAAGGGGTTGCGAATCATGAAACAACGGTAAAGAGCCGCGGATGAGTGGTGGCGTAGCGGCATTGTCCAGTCGCTGCGCCGGTCACCGGGACCTCGGCCAACGAGCATGCACGCCCAGGCATCAGGGCGTGCATGCTGTACCTTCTCGTCGCCGGAGACAGTCCCTGTCCGGGTCCGCCTATTCCGGCCGCAGCGGGGGCGCTGGCCTGTGCCGCGGTTCGCGAAGGCAAGGTAGCCGCAGCCAGTATTCCTGCAGCCACCAGCAGCCCGGCCGCGACGGCAAGCACGCTGCCGTATCCGGTGATTAGTTGGGCTTCCTCCGTAAGGGCCGAATGCCGGCTGCTGTTGCTGACCGTCGCAGCGACGCCCGCCAGAACTGCCAGTCCGAGGGCAACACCGATCTGCTGTGCGGAGTTGAGCAGTGCAGAGGTAATTCCGGCCTCGGTGTCCTTCTTGTGATATACGACGGCCTGGGCCCCAGATGCGGGAAAAACGGGGATGCCCAATGGCTTGGGCCATCGGTGGCAGTTGGTCCCAGGTTTCTAGAGCCCGAACGCGCTTCCGTGGCCATGTTCGAACACGAGGTTGGTCTGGGTACCTGCGACGGCAGGATTCGATGACAGATGGTCCAGTACGAATTGACGGATGTGCTCGGTGTTCTTGGCCGTGATGTGGATCAGGAAATCGTCCGAACCGCCAAGAACGAAGAATTGCTTGATCTCGGGCAGGTCCCGCAACTCGCTTCCGAAGGCATTCATCAAGTGCCGGGCACCGGGCCTGAGCCGCACACTGACCAGGGCCTGGAGGGGCAGGCCCATCGCTTCGGGTGCGACTTCGACGGTGAACCGCTTGATTACCCCCGAGTCTTTGAGCGCTTTGAGGCGGGCAAGACAGGTTGACGGCGCAAGTCCGAGAGCCTCCGACAACGACTGGTTGGTACGCCTTGAATTATTGGAAAGCAGGCCCAGAAGCTTCTGGTCGACTTCGTCCAACGTCACCTGTTGCAGTTTCTGCGAGTCCGACACGCTGTAACGCTCCTCACATTGTGGAAATTGTTCATTTGTTTTCATTCTGCCGCATATCCTGCGAGCTCCGCTCATGTTTCCGCATTTTCTGTCATTCTTTTGCCCACAAGCATCAATCCCGTCAGAAAGCACGAGTCATGATCATCTCCGTTCCCAAGGAAATCAAGAACAACGAGTTCCGCGTTGCCATCACTGCCGCCGGCGTCCACGAATTCAAAGCAAACGGCCACGACGTGCTCGTGGAAACCGGCGCCGGCGCCGGCTCCGGCATCAGCGATCAGGAGTACGCCCTTGCTGGAGCCGAGATCGTTCAAACCGCAGATGAGGCCTGGGCTAGGGCCGACATGGTGATGAAGGTCAAGGAACCCGTGGCATCCGAATACCGGCACTTCCGTGAGGGCCTGCTACTTTTCACCTACCTGCACCTTGCAGCGGAACCCGCACTGACCCAGGCGCTTGTCGAATCCGGTGTCACCGCCATCGCCTACGAGACGGTCCAGGAAGGCCGGGCACTGCCGCTGCTCGCCCCGATGTCCGAAGTGGCCGGCCGGCTCTCCGTCCAGGTCGGTGCGACCTCGCTGATGGCACCCGCTGGCGGCAAGGGTGTGCTGCTCGGCGGCGTTCCGGGCGTCCGTCCCGCCAAGGTTGTCGTCCTCGGTGCAGGCGTCGCCGGCACCAACGCCGCGGCCATGGCGCTCGGCCTCGGCGCCGACGTGACCATCCTGGACATCAACATCAACCGGCTGCGCGAACTGGACGCCCAGTACCAGGGCCGCCTGAAGACCGTAGCGTCCAACTCATACGAGATCGAAAAGTCCGTTATCGACGCTGATCTCGTCATCGGCTCCGTCCTGATCCCGGGAGCGAAGGCACCCAAGCTCGTGACCAACGACCTCGTGGCCCGGATGAAGCCCGGCTCGGTGCTCGTTGATATCGCCGTGGACCAGGGTGGCTGCTTTGAAGATACCAACCCCACCACGCACCAGGAACCCACGTACAAGGTCCACGACACCATTTTCTACTGCGTGGCAAACATGCCGGGTGCCGTCCCGAACACGTCCACTTACGCGCTGACCAACGTCACGCTCCGCTACGCGGTAGCCCTTGCGAACCACGGCGTCAAAGGCGCTTTCGACCGGCTTCCAGCTCTCGCCGGCGGTCTGAACGTGGCGGCAGGCAAGGTGACCCACAAGTCGGTCAGCGATGCCCACGGGCATGACCTCGCCGACTGGCAGGACCTCGTAACGGTCTAAGGCATCGGCCGTGTCTGCCCGATAGAAGGCAGACACGGCCCGCTTCACAGAAAGGGAAGCATCGAATGGCATTTCACCTGCAGCCCAAGTGGCAGCCGCTGATTGGCCAGCTGGTCATTGTTAAACTTCAGGATCAGGAGATCCGGCGCGGAGTTGTCGATGCAGTCACCGACGATGATCAAATTTTGTGGCTCGACAGTGACGGGGCTGAGCCCCGCCGGCTATTTCACCGGGCAGACGGTTTCAACGTGTGGGTCGACTACAAGTGGGAAACCGATAGGTTCAGCCGTTGCCCTGACTTCCAGCGGGAGGCTGCATCATGAGGGGCGGGCAGTCCAACGCGGCTGGATACGTACAGCGTCGGGAGCGGCTCCACAGTGATGATGAATTGTCGGCAGCCATCACCCGGCTGCGTTCCCAACGGGGCCACAGTGAAGCGTCAGGTGTTCTTGTCACCTGGCACGGCCCCTGGTCCTACACCCTGGAGCTCTGCCACCAGATTCCTCCCGGGCTCGTATACGAGTGCATCGCGTCTGAACGACTGAACATGGCACGATAATTCAGGCCCGGCCGGACTGGCCCCGCCCATCAGCGCTCCCCCAGCAGCTCTCAACCTCAACGACCGTCCTTTCCGATGGGCGCCAGGCACACGGTCCGCGCGAATGATGTGCCCGCAGTACATGTCGATCATCTGAGCCGCCACGAAAATGGTCGAAGATGAACAGCCGGCAAGCCCCTCCCCTACCTGGTGTGTCAGAGAGCGGGGAGCGCCATCGACCCTGTGCAACCTGGCAACGACGAAGGAAACCTGATGTCCGAACTCACTGTTGAAAGAGCAGATCTCGGCATGGCATGGGCGGTCAAAGACAGCTTTGTCCGCTATGTGCAGTCCATGCATGACGGACGCATACTCCTGCGTGACGGTGCTGCCGTGACCAATACCCGGCAGTTCTATTTCCCGTTCAAGAGCGTGGACCAGTCTGACAGTGACCACTTTGTGCTCCGGTTCGGTGGAGACGCCCGCTTCCTCGCCCATCACGGGCTTATGTCGGTCGCAATTTGCAACCCCAAAATTGAAGCCGGGCTGGACGGGGCATACCTGTTCATCGATCAAGGAAACGAGACGGTGCAACTCGCCCATCTGCGTTTGCCGGCGGTGTCGGTGGAAGACGGCGTCACCATGTGGGCGAATGTCCAGGTATCGCTGACCAGCGCAGGCGCGGCTGTCTTTGCAGACAGCTACTCAGCCGGAGAGACACTGGCTCCGCTGACCATGAGAGCACCATCTTCCGTGAAAGTACCGTGACGCAGGAGTTCAATTTACCCAGGAGCTCAAAACATACCTGGCGCATCCGGCCACGACGGATATGGCGTGTTCCTGCCCCCCTTGGAATCGGGGGCAGGAGACGCGGCGCCGGATGTCCAGGACACGCCCAAGCCGCAAGGGCAGCGCCGCGCCACACCACTTGGTCTACTGGGAAGCCACTGTAGCGGTCGTACGGACCAGGTGGGCGAAGCGTCGCGCCAGTGCCTCGGTATGCTCCCTCACAATCTGGTCTTGATTCTCGAACGCCTGCATCCCGCGCCCTGCCCGCTCCATAGCAACCGCGTCATTCTCGTCGACGAGGGACAACCACTGGCGGTAGACTGCCGGCGACAGTTCAGGGTGAAACTGCACTCCCCACGACATCTCGCCTATCCGGAAAGCCTGGTGCGGATACTGGGCGGTCATCCCGAGCCAGACCGCCGAAGGTGGCAGGTGGTCGATCATGTCCCCATGCATTGCCCCTGCGCAGAAAGGGCCCGGTAACCCGGCCATCAAGGGATCCTCGGCCGCCTCCGCCCGTAACGCTACCTCTACGACGCCCGCTTCGAGGCCCTGGTCGCCCCTGGTCACGGTTCCGCCGAACGTTTGTGCCATCAGCTGAGCTCCGAGGCAAATCCCAAGTGTGGGCTTCCTGTGGCTGGCAGCAGCTGCCATAAGGCTGCGGATGTGAGCAAGCCAGTGATAGACATGGTCGTCCAGCGAACTCATGTCTCCGCCCAGGACCACCAGGGCGTCCTCCTGGAGTATTTCCGGGATCACGTCGTCATTGAAAGGCTGGACAATTCTGGTGGTTATACCCTCGTCGTGCAGCCACAGACCGAGACGGTCGATCGGGCAATAGGGATCCGGCTGTATGACGAGGGCCTGCAAAGTGCCGGTGCCCCGGGAAAGATCTGGCTGGTAGGTCATGCTCGAAATCCTTATCGGGCGATCGAAGTTTCCAATACTTCAACGTAGCGAACAGCATCGCCGCCACAGCAGTGCCATTTGCACATTGAGATCCGAATGTGTGTGCTTGCAGAGCTGAGACTTTGGAGCTTCGGTTGGCTGGGGTCGACTCTATTCACACCATGTGACGATCCTTGAACAGGACTCAGTTTGGGCGGCCGTTGCCGTCACTGAAGAACCGCGCCCTGGCCTTCCCGCACCGCCAATCGTGCGGCAATGCCTGTGGGGAGCCAGTCACCGGCTTCTTCGAAGGAATGACCGATGAGCTGCTCTACGCGCTGGAGGCGTTGCCGGAGCGTGTTGCGGTGGATATGCAACTTGGAGACCGTGTCCGCAATGGATCCCTTGTTGGATAGCAGCATGGCAACTGTTTCGGCCAACTGGGTTCCATTTTCCGCGTCGTAGCGCATGAGGGACCTGAGTTCAGCGAGCACGTCCTTGATCTCCGCAGACATCCCTTCCCCTACGAGCGGCATGTCCTGCAGATGTTCTATTTCGCTGAAAGAGGTGACCCGTCTCCCGGACGTCCTGGCAACTAGTTCTGTCCATGCCAGTGCGGTCTCGGCGTCGGAAAGCGCAGGCTGCAGGGAAGCGACATCGCGGGCCACCGGACCGAGGCCGGCGAAGGCTGAAACGCCGCGGTGTTCGTCGAGCTCAGAAAGAGTTGTCTCCAGCTTCGCCTGGATCTCCTCTCCCGTACCGAAGGGGGTATCGATAAAGAGCAGGCTGAGGGGTCCCTCCGTGAAGACGAGGGACCGTGGGCCGGCCAGTTCCTGCAGGTAGGGGGCAATGCGCCTAGACACGGCATCCGAGTCGAATTTCAGCCGTTTCACCCGTACCAGGACAGGCAGGGTGCGGCCCTTTGACCAGCCTGACTCCTCCAGAATGCGGGCGAATGTGCTCGTGCCGACGCTACGGAGCAGGCGTGAAGCATGGGAAGAACCTACCGATTCCAGTTCTACTGCTTCAAACAGGGCGGCCAGCTGAGAGCAAATGGCGCTGAGACGGTCAAGTTCCCTGGTGGAATAGCGGCGTGGACGGTAGCAGGTGACGATGCCCCGGGTGCTCGTCAGGCCGAAGGAAACAGATATCCGCTCATGTCCGGCGAAGTTGGATTCGATAAATTCGGAGGTTGCTGTTCGTGAGTGAGTGGTTCGAACCACTGTTCCGCTTCGCTCGCCCTTGTCCATTGCGATGGCAGTGGGCGGGGATGTGGCTGGACCACGGCCGAAATATTCGATGACACAACCGTCGGAGCTCATGTGCTTGAGGATCGACTGGGCGGCCACTTGAGCGCATTGCAGAACGGAAGTGGCGGAGTTGATCGGGAAATCTACAAGGAAATGCGCTGCTGCAGACTGACGCCGCAAGTCGTCAACCGTCTCAGCCTGCAGCAGGCCGCTGGCAAGCAGCATGCCCACCTCGTCAGCAATCAGCTTTGACTCCCAGGTGAAGGTTTCCTCGGCATACGACCAGAGGCTGAATACACCCAGGAGCGTCCCGGTCGGAGCCACGATCGGGACTACCAGCATCGAGTTGAAATCTTCTTCCTGAAGTTCGCTGATGCTGACGAACCGCGGATCCTGCTGAATGTTTTTGTTAAGGACAACTGACTGCCGGGTAAGCCCCACCCAGCCGGTTACCCCCTCACCGAGGCGAAGGGTGACCCTTCCAACTTGCTGGCTCTGTACTCCAGCAGTACCTGCACGCATAACAAGAACTTGTTCCTGTTCATCCCACAGGTAGACGAAAACCCCTGCTGAGTTTGTTGCCCTGGCAACCAGGTCCACTGCCCTTTGAGCAAGCGCGAGCGGATCGGGTCCTTCCATCATTAGCTGCGTGAGCTCGGACAGGGTATCTGCCCGGAGCTCTGCTATTTGGAGTTTTTGGCGATAGTCAGCCGGCATGACCTCGTTCGGTTGCGGGGCCGCGGGCTCAGCAGGGGTATTCATCTTTTCAGCTTAGGAGGCTCATGCCCATGGAGGCCCGGCTGAACTGCCTTGGAGCGTTGACGCCAATCCAGGCCGTCTCCTCCTCCGCGGATCCGATCCGGTACAAGGCGGCGTTGCGTTCCTCGGCAGCGTAGACCTGCACAAGTTCGCCCGCCGGCGGAAGCATGCCGTGTACCTGGACCTTTCGACCGAACTGTTCCGTCCATCCGTACGGAGCCTGTTCCAGTTCCGTGGATTCGAATCCGGCGAAGTATTCAGCGAGGGCTGCACCGTGCCGTTGGGCCTGGGTCCAACTCTCGAACCGCCGAAACGTTCCGTCCTCGGCCTGCCGTGCCGAAACGTCTCCGATAGCGAAGATCCCGTCAGCGATTTCACCGCTGGTCAGCAGTGCCTTCCCGTCGGCACTGCAACGGACTCCGTTGGAAATGTCGAGGTCGCTGTAGGTCAGCCATTCGGTATTGGGCCGGGCGCCGACAGCGCTGATAACAAGATCGGCGTGCAGGTCCAGGCCGCTGACCTGGACTGTCCATTCGGCATCCGTTTTCTGAATGGACTCCACAGCCACCCCAAAGTGGGTTACAACACCTGCCTGGTGCATCCATGCCTTTGCTTCTTCCCCCAGATGTCCTGAAAAAAAGCGCTGCATTGGCTGCGGAGCCAGATCCACCACGGTGACGGCAAGCCCACGCTGGGCCAGTGTAGATGCGAGTTCCGCACCAATGGTTCCGGCGCCGATGATGATCGCACTGGCAGCTCCTGCATCCACGGCATTGCGCAGGGCCAGGGCGTCCTCGGCTGTTCTCAGGCTGAGAACGCCTGCGGGCTCATTCGGCAGCCTGATGGAACCGGCTCCGGTTGCGATGACGACCGCATCAGCCGCCACTTCTCCGAGCTTGTCCAGCAGAACAGTCCGCCTGTCAGGGAGCAGCCCGATTGCCTTTGCGTTGAGGATCGGCGTAGCCTCCGGCCACCACTCGGCCGGTTCAACGGAACCAGTGCCCAGAAGAAACTGCTTTGACAGCGGAGGCCGGTCGTAAGGCGCGTTCGGGTCTGAATCTATGACGATAAATTCGCCTGCAAAGCCGAGCTCACGGCTGCGTTCAATCAGCATCGCCGATGCAACCGAAGCGCCAATGATCGCGACCCGGTCTGGCAGATGTGTCACGACGCCGAAACCTCTGAGGCTTTCTCGCCGGCCTCGGTCGATTCCCGTTCAAGGATTGCCCGTTCAGGGCAATTCCGGATGGCTTTGCGCACGTTCGGTTCGTCGCCGCTGTTTTCGCGGCCAGGAATGACGTGGGCGTAGCCTTCCTCGTCGATCTCAAATGTTTCGGGTGCCAGCGCCCAGCACCGGGCGTGGCCCTGGCAACGACCTCCGTCGACCCAAAGTTCTCCCATAGTGATCAAGCTCCAATCTTGAGGGTAAGCGGGCCGACACCGTGCCACGGCTCGTCATCATTCGCCCGTTCAAAGTGAGGCACAGCCTTCAGGAATTCCTCCATGGCAATAACCATCTCGGCGCGGCCAAGGTTCGATCCAAGGCACCGGTGGATACCTCCGCCGAAGGCCAGATGGCGGTTGTCTTCACGGTCAATCTTGATTTCATTCGGTTCTTCGTAGACCTCAGGGTCACGGTTGCCCGCACCGAAGACGAGCACAACGCGTTCGCCGGCCTTGATCTCCTGGCCACGGACAACTGTGTCTGCTTTTGCCGTGCGGGCCATGGCCTGAACCGGAGAAAGCGTCCGCAGGAACTCCTCTGCAGCCGTGGGAATCAGGTCCGGGTCTTCACGCAACTGCTGCTGGGCCTGCTGGTTGCCCGCAAGGTACCAAAGAGCGGAACGGATCGCCCAGGCGGTCGTGTCCAGCCCGGCCAGGAAGAGCAGGTAGCAGTACGACAGCAGCTCTTCACGCGTGAGCTTCCGTCCCTTCACCTCCGCCTTCAGAAGCTGGGTGATCAGATCATTGCTGGCCTCTGCTTCCGGTCCGGCCTTTTCCCGTTCGTCGAGAAGGCGGTCGAAGTAGTCGTTGAGCTCACGTCCTGCCGCGTACGCCGTTTCCGGATGGGCGGTGCGCTCATAGATGATCTCGTCGATCCACCGGTCGAAAATCGGCCAGTCCTGCTCCGGATATCCGGCCAGGCGGCTAAAGATGATTGTCGGCATCGGACGGGCGAGCTTGGCCGAAACGTCCACGACCTCGCCTGCCTCAAGGACCTCCTGGCACAGCTGCCTGGCGGTCTCCCGCATTCCCGGGCCCAGCTTTGAAACATTCATGGGAGTGAACATCGGCAGCAGGATCTTGCGGAAGTCAGCATGGGTCGGCGGATCGATGTCGATCGGAATAAGGGGGACATCGGTGCCGAAGGCAGGAAGGAGCATGGAGGGACCGACAGCGAAAGTGTCAGGATCCTGCTCCGCATTGAAGATGTCTTCGCTCTTCGTGATGTACCAAAAGCCCCCGTACTTATCGCTGTGACCGACCGGACCATTGGCGAGCATGTCCTGGTAGTCGTCGAAAATGTTGTCGAGTGCCCGTCCGTGGAAGTCAAAGTCTGACTTGTTGTGGCTGAGCCCGCGCTCGGTTTCTGTGCTCATGAGAATTGCTCCTGAAGTAGTTGCTCTGACTGTGTGTGCGCCGCGGCCTTCTCCACGAGATCCACGAAGAGAGCCTTCTGGGCTTCGTCATAATCGACCATGTGTTCGGGATGCCACTGCACCCCGATCAGGCTGGCATCATCGGCTTCGATTGCCTCGATGACGTCGCCTTCCCGTCCCACAATGCGAAGGCCCTTTCCGAGCCTTCCCAGGCCCTGGTGGTGGTAGCTGTTCACGGGAATGGTCAGGCCTTTGGCGATCCGGGCAAGTTCGGAACCAGGTTCCAGTTGCACCCTGTGCCATGGTTCGTGTGAAGGGTTGTCCTGCCAGTGCCCTCGGTCCGGGCTTACTTCCTGGACTAGGGTTCCGCCGCGAATGACGTTGACAAGCTGCATTCCCCGGCAGGTCGCCAGGACGGGTATGCCACGGAGCATGGCTTCGTTGTAAAGCTCGATCTCGAAATCGTCCCTGATATCGCAGACGTCATAGACCGTGTCGATCGGGTCCTCGCCATACAGCCGGGGGCTGATGTCGCCGCCGCCGGTGAGGATGAGCCCGTCGAACCCTTCAAGCGCCGCATCGGGGATTGTTGCCGTGGACGGAAGAATGGCAGGACGGCCGCCTGCGGCAAGGACGCCGTTGGCGTAGGCCATGTTCTGGACCGTAGAAGGCATCGGGCCAAAGGCGGTATCGACGGTTTGCCGAGCCGCTGAAATGGCAATAAGGGGCGCCCTCATGTCAGTAAACCAGCCAACCACCGTCGACGTGGATGGTGGTACCGGTCACCCAGCTGGCCTCGTCGCTGGCCAGGAACGCGACTGCGTTGGCAACGTCGGACGGGCGGCCGATACGTCCGAGCGGCGTACGGTCGAGGAGGAACTTTACGGCCTCCTGGTTCTCCAGCACGGACTTGGTGAACGGGGTCTCGATGAAGCCCGGCGCAACAGCATTGACGCGGATCTTGGAAGCCGCGGTTTCGATGGCCAAAGCCTTCGTGAACATCAGGAGCGCACCCTTGGAAGCGTTGTAGTGCACCTGGGGGTGCCCGCTGCTGGCGATGACGATGTGGGCCTCAACTGAGGTGATGTTGACGATGGCGCTGGTTGAATCGTCGCCTCGGGCGGCGGCGCCCTTCTCCAGCAGCGGACGTGCAGCCTGGCTGACCAGGAACGGGCCTGTGGAGTTCACCGCGAAGACCTGGTCCCATTCGGCAACGCCGAGGTCATCGAAGTTGCTGCCCTTGACGATGCCTGCGTTGTTGACGAGGGTGTCGAGCCGGCCGAACTTGGCGTCTATCTCGGCCATGCCGCTGCGGACCGAGGCTTCGTCGGCAACGTCCATAACAACGGGAACCATTTCCGGGTGCTGGCCAACCAGGCGCTCGAGCGCGGCTTCGTCACGGTCGAGGGCAACGACGGTGGCGCCCTCCTTGAGCAGCTTTTCTGCGATGGCAAGGCCGTTTCCGGATGCGGCTCCGGTGACTGCAGCGATCTTTCCGGGGTGAGTAGTCATTGGGTGTTTCTTCTTTCTTGTAAGGAAAACGGTGTATTAAACGCTTGTTAGCGCGGCACTGGGCGCTAGATTCGTTCCAGGTAACGTGCGATTTCGAAGTCGGTGACACTGGTCTGAAGCTTGCGGAGCTCCCAGCGCCTCGTCTGGACGTAATGCGTGACGAAGGTTTCACCGAAGTACTCCTTGGCGACCTCGCTCTTCTCGAACTGTTCGATGGCCTGGTCGAGTGTTGCGGGGAGCTCCTTTACCTGGTGTCCCTCCTCCAGGGCGTAAGCGTTGCCTACCACCCGCTTGGGAGCGGTCATCTTTGTGTCCACCCCGTGCAGGCCGGCGGCGATGCTGGCGGCGATGACCAGGTAAGGATTGGCGTCAGCGCCAGGTACCCGGTTTTCGATGCGCGCAGCACTGCTTTTCGACGGGATGGACCTGATGGCGACGGTACGGTTGTCCAAGCCCCAGGTGGCACTGGATCCGGCCCACTGCCCGCCTTCGGTCCGCTTGTAGGAGTTGATGGTGGGCAGGTAGAGGGCGGTGAGCTCCGGCGCCGTCTCGACCACGCCCGCCAGGTAGTTGTACCCGATGGCGCTCAGCTCACCGGGCTCCTCGGCATTGGCGAAGGCTGACTTGCCGGATTCCGGATCCCAGAGGCTCTGGTGCATGTGCCCCGAGGAGCCGGCCCAGTCCGGGTTGATCTTGGCCATGAACGATGCCGTGTAGCCGGCTTCGGCTGCGACCTCCTTGACGGTGGCCTTAAGCCGGAGGGCGTTGTCTGCGGCTGCGAGAGCATCCGAGTAGTGGATGTTCATTTCGAACTGGCCCGGACCGTTTTCACTGTTGCTGGCCTCGATGAAAATGCCCTGCTCTGACAGGCGGCGGCGGATCTCGCCGATGAGGAACTCGGTGCCTGTGTCCCTGACGAGGCTGTAGGTGTGGCTGCCCGCCGTGATCGGGGTCAGGTCGCGCCAGCCGTTGGCAGCCAGCTCGGTTGGAGTCCCCTTGAACAGGTAAAACTCGAACTCGTAGGCGCAGACCGGGGAGTAACCGAGGTCTTCGGCCTTCTTCACGACCCGCTTGAGAATACTCCGGGGACAGATTGCCGCCGGCTCGCCTGATATTTCGTAGGTATCGCAAATGACGGATGCGACCCCAGGTTCCCCCGGAACGACCTTCAGGGTGTTGAGATCCGGCAGCAGGGTCACGTCAGGGTAGCCCGAGTCCCACCCGGTGTAGCTGAGATCAGAAATGATCTCATCCTGGATGTCCCAGCCGAAGATGATGTTGCAGATGTTTGTGCCGTGCTCGGCGACACTTTCTAGGAAGTACCGGGCGGGGATGCGCTTACCGCGCCACACACCGTCCAGGTCCACGACGCCAACTTTGAAGGTTTTGATGTCGTTCTCGGAGACGAACTTTTCCAGTTCGTCGTGGGCTGACGCTGCGGCGGTCTTATCCTGCATGTCGATTGCCTCGAGTTCTTGGAGGTCCTCCGGGACCTGTGTGATGGGATTCACTGTGTACCTCTTTATCCTCATTGATATCGGTTACCAAAGACACTAAATGCGTGGTCTCGCGGGCGTATGTGCAAGGTGCACATCATGATTCCCACCTACATGCATCCGGTAAGACACGTCACATTCAAGACCGCGTCCCTGCACTCAGGCCAAGGCTTTGCTGTGTTCCTGCCCGATTCCAAGGGCACGAAAATCCATGGAACCGGGTAGGGGTGGGGAGCTTAGTAGACGTCCTTGACGTAACGTCCTTCGCCCTTCATGGACTGCAGGTAGTCGTAAGCCCTTTCGGGCGTCATTGCACCGTGGCTGATCAGCACCGCCAGCAGGGCTTCGTCGATGTCAGGTGCTATCTGTTTGCCGCCGCACACGTAGACCGAAGCTCCGCCCGACAGCCATGCAAAAACGTCCTTGCCTTCTTCGCGGATCCGGTCCTGAACGTAGACCTTGCCCAGTTGATCCCGGGAGAAAGCCAGGCTAATCCGGTCCAGCACTCCACTGGTCTGCAGTTCTTCCATTTCATCCTGATAGAGCCAGGACGGCTTCTCATGGCGGTCCCCGAAGAGCAGCCAGTTTCGTCCCCGGGCCTGTGAGACTTCACGCTCACGAAGGAAGCCCCGGAACGGGGCAATTCCGACGCCCGGCCCGATCATGATCACATCAGCTGAGCTGTCGTCGGGCAGGTGGAACTCGTGGGCCGGCAGTGGGAACACTTTCATGGCCGTCTTGGTCCGCGCGGCGGACTGGAGGAAACCGCTGCAAGCGCCCGTATGCCGGCGACCGGCAGCCTCATACCGCACGGAAGAGACCGTCAAGTGGACACGGTCACCGTCAGCAAGGGGGCTGGATGCGATGGAGTAAGACCGGTGCTGCAAAGGCCGCAGCATTGAGATGAACTCTTGCGGATCAACATCTGTCGATCTCGTTTCCTGCAGGACGTCCAGCATGTCCCGTCCCCACATCCAGTCCTCCAGCGCATTCCGGTCACCGGACTCGACGAGGTTCCGCACGGGATGATCGGGCGCGAGGTCTTCAACCAGCCAGGCCACGATGCCCAGATGAGGCAGCCGGAGCTCATAGTCGTTTTGAAGGGACTCGCGTACTGTCTTGCCGTCGTCACCGAACACCTCAACTCCCTCGAGGCCCAGGAATGCGAGGAAGTCATCGACGAGCTCGGCGGAGTTGGCCGGGATTATGGCGAGTGAGTCACCCGGCCGGTAGTTGCGGCTGTCGCCGCTGACCTCCAGCTCATAGTGCCAGACCTCTTTTTCGGACTCCGGAGCGCTCAGGAGGCGGGCCTCGGCGACAGTGGCCGTATCAGGTCCCCGGCGCGTCGTTTTCGGCTGCTCAGTGGGCCTTGTCTCCGGGCCGGAGGAGCTTTCCGGGGTTTTGCCTGGCTTCCTGGGAACAATTGTTTTGAAGGTCTCAAGCATGCCCTTGATCCACTTGCCCGACGTCAGGTCATAGTCGACATCGCAGTCGAGGCGGTCAATGATGCGCTTGCCGCCGAGTTCGCCAAGACGTGTGTCAAGGTCGATTCCGGCCTTGCAGAAGTCTTCGTACATGGAGTCGCCAATGGCGAGGACTGCGAAGGGAACATCCTTGAACAGGCCATCACCGGCAGTTTGGAGCCGATCCCAAAACGGCTGCGCGTTGTCCGGCATATGGCCATTGTCGTGTGTGGAGGTAACGATCAGCAGCCGGTCCTTGCGTGCTGCATCTTCCGGGGTCAGCATGTCCAGGCTCATGAGCTCGGCTGCATAGCCCTGCGCGTTTGCTTTGTCGGCGATGTTGGACGCAAGGAATTCTGCGTTTCCGGTCTGGCTGCCGTAAAGCACGCTCAGGGTCTGGACCGCGGTGTCTGTTGCACCGGAAACTTCGGAAGAGATGCCCTGGTCGGTGCGTACCAGTTCCCCTGTCTCAGTTGTCACGATCAGTCCTCACAAAGACAGTTTTGAGTTCGGTGTAGGCCTCGATGGCCGCCTGGCCCAGTCCGCGGCCGATGCCGGACTGCTTGAAGCCGCCGAAGGGCGTTTGCATCCGGATCGAAGAGTTGGAGTTGACGGATAGAGCCCCGGACTCCACTCCCCGTGCTGTCCTGAGTGCCTGGCCTACATCGTTGGTCCAGATGGAGCCGCTGAGCCCGTAGATGGAGCTGTTTGCCAGTGCGATGGCTTCTTCCTCGGTGTCAAAGGGGATGACCGAGGCGATGGGGCCGAAGATCTCATCAGTTGCCACCCGGCTCTTGGGGTCCGGCGCAATGACGATCCGCGGTGCCATCCAGAAGCCGGGACCCTCCGGTGCCTCGCCCGCGGTGACAACGTTCAGTCCATCACCGAGGAAGCTGGACACGGATTCGCGGTGGCTGGCCGATACCAAGGGGCCGAGATTTGTTGTGGCATCGAGCGGGTTACCGATCTTCAGGGCGCGGGTCGATTCGATGAACCCTTCAACGAACTCGTCGAAGACCCCCCGCTGCACGAGAAAACGGCTGCGGGCGCAGCAGTCCTGACCGGTGTTATCGAAGACGGACATAGGCGCCGCCTGGACGCACTTGGCAAGGTCAACGTCGTTGTACACGATGCTGGCGGACTTGCCGCCCAGTTCGAGTGTGACCCGTTTCATCGTCTTCGACGCGGCCTGGATAATCGACCGGCCGGTTTCGGTGGAACCGGTGAAACTCACCTTGTTAACGCCGGGGTGTTCGGCAAGGGCGTTACCGACGCGTGCCCCGGAGCCGGTGAGAACCTGCAACGCGTCGCCGACAATACCCAGTTCGTTCACGATTTGGCCGAGACGGACAGTGGACAGCGGGGTCAGGGCCGCCGGTTTGACGATGACGGCGTTGCCGCAAGCCAGGGCGGGGGCGATACCCCATGACGCGATCGGCAGAGGGAAGTTCCACGGGGAGATCACGGCTACGACCCCCATCGGCTCGCGGAAGGTCATGCTGATGCCACCATCGACGGGAATGGTGTCGCCGAGGATCTTGTCGATAATGCCCGCGTAGTACTTGAAGCACTCGGCTACTCCGAGCACTTCCTGCCGGGCGGCGGCAAGCGGTTTGCCGACGTCGGTCGACTCGAGCAAAGCCAGCTCATCGCTGTGGGCGATGACAGCGTCCGCGATGGCCCAGAGGGCATCACGGCGCTGGGCGATAGGCTTCCGCGCCCAGATGCTTTGTGCCTTTCGGGCACGTTCGACGGCGGCGTCGACTTCTGCCAGGTCGTGCGAGGGCACTTCGCCGATCAGTTCCTCTGTGGCGGGGTTATAAACGGAAATGGTGCTGCTCATACTCGGGTGCTCCTTCAGGAGAGTGGTCTTCGTCGGAAGATTCCTAGTTCCTATGTGAAGTCTGGGAAGCTCCGTTGTTACCGAGCATGCCGGGCATTCGATCAGATGAGCGAGTGCGACGGGCACCACATCGAGGAGAGGCATGTGCAATCTGCACACCGTCAGGATCCGCGCGGGAATTGTGCATTGCGACCATTCGTAATGGAGATAGTGTGCAGGGCTGACACAAGGGCGGATCATGCGGAACTCTAGGCTGTAACGCAGTTCACAGAAGGTGTGGCAAGGGGGCCACGACCTGAAAGTGGACCTTAGCGATGCTGCTCATTTCCTGCCCTGACGAAAGCATCGCGGGTAACTAGCTTCTAACGTCCGGGAGGGACGAATTGGCAACTAAAAATGTTGAATTTGAGCCGGTGGATGCGGGACCAAATGGAATCCTGAGCCCGGATAAACTACTGGGCCGCGGGCTCGGCGTCGGGTCCATCGTATTCATGGTCATCGCGGGTGCCGCACCGATGACAGCTGTCGTGGCGGGCTGGCCTGTGGTGGTGTCTGCCTCGGAAGGAACCGGCGGCCCGCTGTTTTTCCTGATCGCAACAGCGATCCTGTTTTTGTTCGCCGTGGGTTTCACGCGAATGACACCCCATGTGAAGAACGCGGGGGCCTTCTACTCGTACATTCAGACGGGTCTCGGCCGCGGCATGGGGCTCGGTGCATCAACCTTTGCCCTGGGCACGTACCTGCTGCTGTTTCTCGCGCTGTGTTCGTACCTGGGATCGGCGGCCCAGACCACTGTCCGTGATCTGGGTGGTCCGGATCTTCCCTGGTGGCTGTGCAGTTTGGTGCTGATGGCAATCTGCGGTGCCCTTGCTTACCGGGATGTGGAGCTCTCCGCCAAGGTGCTGGGCGTGGTTCTGGTCATCGAAACGGTCGTTCTGCTGGCAGTAAATATTGGTGTGGTGGTGCATGGCGGTGCAGAGGGGTTGAGCGCCGACTCGCTGTCGCCCGCGCGCCTGGGTGAAGGTGTACCCCCGCTGGGCGTAATGTTTGCTTTCTTCTCATTTATCGGCTTTGAAGCGACCGCTGTTTTCCGTAACGAAGCGCGGGACCCCGACCGGACCATTCCCCGTGCAACGTACATCGCTGTCCTCGGTGTCGGCATTTTTTACACCTTCACCGCATGGGCCATGCAGGCGGGCATTGGCGACAGCCAGATCGTCGAAGTGGCAACGGACGATCCAACCAGCATCGTGGTCGGTCTGGCTGGCAAGTACGTCTCGCCTATCCTTGCCACGCTTCTTCAGGTTTTCCTGATCAGCAGCCTCTTCGCGTGCATTCTGACGTTCCAGAACGTACTCACCCGCTACCTGTTCACCTTGGGATCGCAGGGTGTGCTGCCGGCAGGGCTTGGCACCGTCCATCCTCGCCACCGCGCTCCGTCAAAGGCCTCCTTAACCGTTTCGATCGTGGCGATTGCCCTGCTTGGGGTCGAGGCGCTGATTGGGCTTGACCCGGTGACGGAGGCCTACACCTGGTTCTCGGGTTCAGCAACACTTGGCGTGGTGGTTTTGATGGCTCTTACGTCATTTTCCGTGCTGGTGTTCTTCAGGAGGAAGGCAACAGGAAAGCTTTGGGCCACGCTGTTCGCCCCGGCTCTTGCGGTGACCGGTCTCGGTGGGATCGTCTTCCTGGTCCTGCAGAACTTCGGTCTACTTGTCGGCGGTGACCTCGCTGCAGGCATCCTGCTGTCGGTGATGGGAGCCCTGTTTGCCGGAGGTTTGGTGACCGCCCTGGTGATGCGTTCGAGGCGGCCTGATGCCTACGCCGCGCTTCTGCCGGCCGTCGTCGGCCAAGAGCGCGACCGGCAGAAAGCCGGAACCCCGCCACCGCGGAATAAGAGCTGAACACATCCCGCCTCCGGTGCGTGTGATGTCACCAATGACGACGCAGGCATCGGAGGCTCTGCCGCCGTGTCTGTCTCATTGAAGCCGACATGGGAGTGCCAGCAAAGACTGCCAAACCCCTAAAGGAGTTTTCCATATCCATGAGCGATCTGTTGAAGCAGACCATTGACAAGACGTACCCGGTAGTTACGCATGGCAAGGGAATCTACTTGTATGACTCAGACGGCCGGCAGTACCTGGACGGTTGCAGCGGAGCCATGACTGCGAACATCGGCCACGGGGTGGAAGACGTCGCAGAGGCGATGGAAAAGCAGTGCCGTCGTGTGGCCTTTACTTACCGGACGCAGTTCACCAATCTGCCCGCAGAGGCCCTGGCGCGGCGTCTCACCGACCTCGCCCCCGGCGACCTTGACTGGGCCTTCTTCGTCAACAGTGGATCAGAGGCGTCCGAGTTCGCCATTCGGACAGCGGTCAGCTACTGGCGGGACAGAGGCATCCTTGGCAAAGTCAAAGTCCTCGGCAGGAACATTAGCTACCACGGCATGACCATGGGGGCCCTCTCCATGTCCGGACACGCAGCGCGCCGCCCCGACTACGGGCCCTTATTGCATGCATTCTCCTTCGCCCCGCCCGCCTACGCATATCGCTTCGGGCAGCCGGGTGAAACCGAAGAAGCATACGCGCAGCGGGCTGCGACAGCCTTCGAAGATGCCATTCGGGATGAGGACCCTGACACGGTTGCAGCAGTCATCGTCGAACCAATCGTAGGAGCCGCCGGCGGAGTGCTGATACCTCCGGCCGGCTACCTCTCCCGACTGCGCGAAATCTGTGACCGGTTGAACGTGCTGCTGATCATTGATGAGGTCATCACGGGAATCGGGCGGACGGGCGACTGGTTCGCGAGTTCCCACGAGAACGTCGTGCCGGACCTTCTTCTTATCGGCAAAGGACTGAGTGCCGGTTATTACCCTGTTGCCGGCATCCTGCTGCGAAGCCATGTTGTCGAGGCGCTCAGGGAGGGCAGCGGCGTCGCACCGTTCGGGCACACCTTTTCAGGGAACCCCCTGGGGGCAGCCACATGTCTTGCGGTCCTGGACTTCATGGAAGGCAGGGACGTCCTCGCTAACGTTCGGCGGCGTGGGAAGCAGCTGGAAGCCGGCCTGCTATCTCTGGCAGCAAGGTACCCCTGTATGGCAGATGTCCGGGGCCGCGGCCTGCTGTGGGGCTTCGAGTTCATTATGGACCAGGAAAGCAGGGAGGCTCCCGATCCTGCCTTTGGAGCGGCCACCACCTTTGTGCAGGAATGCCTGGCCCAAGGACTCATTGTCTATCCTGCCGGGATCGCTCCGCTGAACAACGCCGCGATACTGTCGCCGCCCTTGGTGATCACCGAGGAAGAGACCCGAATACTGCTAACGAAGCTGGAGGAAGCCCTCCGTGCCATGGAACGTCACGTTAGGAGGTGGTCGGCTGTGGCTGGAAACAGGAGCGGATCCCGCGTCGGAATCGGACAGTGACTTCTTATCCCGGCCAGCCTGCTGGTCCTCATGGGCTGGGGTGGTCACCTTGCACATAGTGGTCGTAGAGGCTGTTCCCTCCACACACAGTTGAAACTCAGCCAAGGCTGAAGATGGTCGCAGCGACCGTCTCCAAGGGCCTCAACCATCAAGGAAGCCAAATGACTACACCGATTCTTGCCGCCGTGCTGGAAAAGCCCGGAACCCCTCTCCAGATCCGCGAGCTCCTGCTGGATGATCCGGAGGACCATGAAGTCCTCATCCGGACCGAGCGCGTGGGTCTTTGCCATAGCGATCTGCACTACCTGAAAGGCTCACTCGATATCTCCCTGCCGGCTGTCCTCGGACATGAAGTCGCAGGCGTTATCGAGCGCGTCGGCTCCGCCGTAACGAGAGTCAAGACGGGTGACCGGGTCGTCGCAACAGTCACGCCATCCTGTGGGGCATGCCGCAGCTGCATCAGCGGGCGCCCGACCCAGTGCGAACGAGTCGACTCGATGCGTGAGCGGCCCCGGCCCAGGCTCCTTTCACCTGATGGATCAAGCGTTGAGTCGCTCGGTGGTATCGGCGCCTTTGCAGAGGCCTTCCTCGTGAAAGAGGCATCGGTCGCAGTCGTTGGTTCGGATCTGCCTGCCCACGTTGCATGTCTTCTCGGTTGCTGCATCAGCACAGGAGTCGGCGCGGTCATTCACGGCGCAAAGGTAGGCCCAGAGGACACCGTTGCCGTGATCGGTTGCGGCGGTGTCGGAATAGCGGCCATTCAAGGTGCCAGGTTGGCGGGCGCACGACGAATCATTGCTATCGACGCCGCGCCGGCGAAGCTGGAACTTGCCCGCAACTTCGGCGCCACGGACACTGTTGCCGCCTCCCCTGATCCGAGGGAAACACTCAGCCAGGTCCGGTCGCTTCTTTCCCAAGGTGTTAGCCATGCAATCGAGGCGGTGGGCCGCAGCCAGACCGCCGAACTCGCCTTTTCGCTCCTGAGCCCGGGCGGAACCGCGACCATTCTCGGTCTCATGCCCACTGGGTCGGAACTGCGGATCCCCGCGGATGCTCTCGTCTACGGAGACCGACACCTGCAAGGCGCCTACATGGGGGCGAACCGGTTCCTCAGTGATGTCGACATGTTCACGGACCACTACCTGAACAACCGGCTGGACCTCGATGCAATGGTTACAAAGCAACTCCCCTTCGAACGCATCAACGAGGGATTCGAATCGATGGCGGAAGCGTCAACCATCCGCGTTGTGCTGACCATGACCGACTAAAACTCTGACCCGGACCACCCGTGGATCACAAACGAAAACCAGAGGAGCCAGCCAAAATGACTGCTGAAGGACTAGCACAACTGACTGATATCGCCCCCGACCTTGTCGAGCAACGCTCCTTTGTCGATGGCACCTGGCTGCAGCTCGAGGAAGTGGACCGCTACCTCACCGACCCGAATACCGGCGAACCCCGGCAGCCGATGCGCAAGACTGCCGACACTGATGTTGAGCGCGCCCTCGCCGCAGCGGCGACACTGCACAGGTCCTGGAAGCTTGAAGACATCAAACTCCGGGACCGTCTTGAGCTCCTGACGAAGGTAGCTGCAACTCTCGATGCCCAGAGCGAAGAAATCGCGCTCCAGGACAGCATCAACACCGGAGTCCCTATCCGGACCACCCGCCTGATTGCCGGTGCACTGGGAGACAGAGTCCGTGGAACTATTGCTGAAGCGGAACAGCTTGGGGAATCGGAGACACTTGACCATGACAGGTCTGTGGTCATCCTGCGCAAGCCCCTCGGCCCGGCCCTCATCGTCGGTCCTTGGAATGCCCCAACGTTCACCGTGGTCGGCAAGGTGGCCGCAGCCATGGCGGCCGGTTGCCCCGTCATCCTCAAACCCTCCGAGAACGCGCCCAGCGGTTGCCAGCTCTTCGCCGAGGCGATCGTGTCTGCCATGACGGAACTGAACTACCCGAGCGCCGCGTTTCAGCTCGTTCATGGCAATTCGGAGACAGGAGCACTGCTGACATCGGACCCCCGGATCGAAGCTCTTTCCTTCACTGGTGGCGATTCCGCAGGCCGCACAGTCGCGCAGGCCGCGGCATCGAATCTGGCGGTTATGCAGATGGAACTCGGATCCAACAATCCCGTGATCATTCTGGAGGATGCCGATGTCATCTCAGCGGCACAGTCCATCGTGCAGGGCATGACCCGTCTCAACGGCCAGTGGTGTGAGGCGCCCGGCAAGATATTGGTGGACGAGTCGATTCACGACAGTTTCGTTGAAGCTATGAGGTCCGAACTGAGTAAGCTTCGGGTCGGAAACGCTTTGGATGAGTCGACGCAAGTGGGCCCCTTGGCATTCCAGCGGCAGCGTGATGGTTTGAAAGCCTCAGTGCATCGGCTCCTCGAGCTGGGGGGAAAGCTCGTAACTGGCTGCGAGTTGCCCGACCTTGACGGCTGGTTCATGGCCCCGGGGATGATCGTCGGATGTGCCGCCGAGGCTGCAACGGAGGAGCTTTTCGGGCCGCTGGTAACCGTACATCCCGTGCACTCGGTGGAGGAGGCCCTTAGCCACGCAAACGGTCCCGCAACCGGTCTGGACGGCTATGTGTTCGGTGGCAACGAATCTAGGGCGGTGCAAGTGGCCTCCCGTATTCGTGCCGGTGAGGTCCGCATCAACGGCACCTTCATGAGCGACTTGGCCGGCAATTCCCGCCAAAGCTTCTGGGGTAGCAGCGGTATTGGAGGCCATGGTTCCCAGTACGGTGTGCGCTTTTTCACCGGCGACCGGGTCGTTGGCGTGGACAAAGCAAACCTCCCGCTCTAAAGGCTTCCGACCCCAGCAAGCAAAAGCCAGCCCCGGCGGGGCTTCCAGCAAAAGAATCCGGAACCGCGACCCGCAGCCAAGAAGCGGGTCTTCCCAGACTTCAGGAATGTGAGCGAGTCGGGGACGGTCGACACGAGAGAGTCCTTTAATGACAGATACTTCAACGACAGATGCGGGGCGTTTTTCATCGCTGAGTTTCCTTGAGGGCGCAACAGCAGTGATCCCTTCTTTCGGAAGCGACTTGGTTGATTTCCGCAGGGAAATGCATGCAGACCCTGAGGTTGGCCTGCACCTGCCCCGCACCCAGGCCCGGGTCCTTGAAGCGCTCAATGCTCTCGACCTCGAAGTAACCCTCGGAGAAGCAGCCTCCTCCGTGGTTGCGGTATTACGGGGAGGTGCCACCGGGGCCCCCCTCGGGGCCCGCCCAGCTGTACTGCTCAGAGGTGACATGGACGCACTTCCCGTCGCAGAAAAGACGGGATTGCCCTTTGCCTCGACCAATGGAGCGATGCATGCCTGCGGCCACGACCTGCATACGGCAGGCTTGATTGGTGCTGCCCGCTTGCTCTCGTCCGTACGTGAGAGCCTGACGGGTGACGTCATTTTCATGTTCCAACCGGGGGAAGAAGGGCATGACGGAGCGCGCATAATGCTGGAGGAAGGCGTTCTTGGCGCAGCAGGCAGGGGACCGGATGCGGCCTACGCCCTGCATGTCGTTTCGGACGTCCCGTCAGGCGTGTTCACAACCCGTGCCGGCTCCTACATGGCTGCCTTTGGCGAGCTGGCTGTCAAAGTTATCGGGCGTGGAGGGCATGGTTCTCGTCCTTTCCAGGCTCTGGACCCCATCCAGGTTGCTGCCGAAATGCTGGGCGCGCTACAGACCTACATCACGCGGCGATTCAACGTTTTTGATCCCGTTGTACTGTCCGTGGGTCAATTCCATGGCGGTTCCGCCTCTAATGTCATACCTGAATCGGCCGAATTCAGAGCCAGCGTCCGGTCTTTCAGCCAAAGTGTGGAAGCGCGGCTCGCACAGGAGTTGCCGGATCTTATCCGCCAACTTGCGGCAGCTCATCGATTGACAGCCGAGGCAACGTTCACTCCAATAATGCCGCCGACCGTTAATCACGACAGTGACGCGGAACTCTGGGGCAAGATTGCACGCACTTTCTTTGGAGAGCAGCGGTTTGTACAGAGTCCGTCCCCTAGGACCGGCTCTGACGATTTCTCCCGAGTCCTTGTGGAGGTCCCCGGAGCATACGGGCACCTCGGAGCAGGGTCTCCGGATATTGACCCCACAGAGTGGGCGCCCATGCACTCGCCCCGGGCAGTGTTTGACGACGGTGTCCTGGTCGACCACGCACAATTCCTTGCCGGCGTGGCGCTTGCAAAGCTCGAGGAGCTCGGGGTCATAGGGTAGCGTCGGGTGCAGCTTGTAGCTTCTCGGGCCGCCTGCGCCTCATTGAAGCAGGACGGGCTTTACAAGTGTTGGGAACGGGATAGCCCTGCAGTGACTGACTGCCAGACGAAGTGCTGCAAAAGAACATCAGGACGGATCGCCGGGGGTGAGTGCAGTCCCTTTGCTGTCTGAACCTTGGGAATCACTTCCACACAACTGGCCTAACGCGACGCGATGAAAAGACCTTGCAGGCGGACACGCCGAACTTCAGGTTCAGCTACACCCCAACCTGACGTCAGGCGACCCGGGGTGAAGCCGTCAGAATAGGATCGGTTTTCTTCTCATCTGACGTAGGACCAGCAGGCTCCTAGAACTCAACCTGACAATACTGAACCCGATTCGGGTGGAGTCGATCGTAGTCGGCCCACGCTCGTCAGCTTCGCACTCACGCAGGCCCGCTTCCGCGGGAACGAGGGAGCCTTCCCCAGTTCTTGCTAAGGGCGCTTTACACTATTACCGCTTCAAGACAGCTTTAGCGTATTGACACTTATGCTTCGATAAGAAAGCATTTCTGCATGAGCTCACTGCAGGGCCTGACGACGCACGAAGCGGGGGTGCGCTTGGGCATCACTCAAACGTCTGTTCGCCAACTGATCGACTCAGGCCAGCTAACGGTGGTCGGCAAGGTCGGGCGGGCATTGCTGCTCGATCGCTCTTCCGTGGAACGGCGGGCGGCGGCGGGGAGTCGGCGTGGGCGTGCCTGGACCCCAAGGATCGCTTGGGCGGCGCTGACCATGCTCTCCGGCGGCAACCCGTCTTGGATCTCAGCGTCGGAAAAGTCACGGCTCAGGACCCGTCTCCGCACCCAAACAGCAGAGGACGTTGCCGTGTTGGCCCGGAACAAAGACCGGATCTTCCGCTATCGGGTGACAGCTGACGGACTGTCACTCCTTCACGAGCACCTACTACTGGGTGGCGTCTCGGCCCTTCGAAACGAAGAAGTGGCAGCCAGGTTCGGCTTGACCGGTGGAAGCGGTCTGGTGGAGGGGTATGTCGTGCAGGGCGACGCCGAGCAGCTCGCCTTGGCCTTCGGGATGGCCGAAGACCCGGAGGGAAACGTCGTCATCCATGAAGTGAATGTAACTGAGCCCTTCGCCGCTGGTCATGTACCCGTGGCGGCGATCGCGGTCGACCTCATGGGCAGCCTCTCCATCCGTGAACGAAGCGCCGGCCAGCGCGTTATCAGGGAACTCCTCCATGGCTGAGCGGAGGACGCAGCGAACCCCCGAACCTACGGATGGCCGCGAACTGTGGGATGTCCCGGTACCGCCGGGTGGTTGGGGAACCCCATGGCCGCAGTGCGTCGAGTTAGCACGGGAGCTTCCATCGAGGCAGTGGACACTCGTTGGCGGCCTGATGGTCCAACTGCACGCCGCTGCCGCGGGCTTGGCCGTATCCCGCCCAACGGCCGATGTCGATATCGTTCTCCATATTGAGACCGGGGCCGCGACCACGTCGTCAGTGGTTGCTGCCTTGAACCGGCTTGGCTACAGGATACAGACATCCATCGATCGAGCAGCGCCGGCCCACCGCTTCGTGCGCCGAACCCAGCAAGTCGATGTAATGGTTGCAGACCACCTGCCCCCGGGGAAGATCCCGACCCTTGGCGGCCGGAAGCCCTTCCAGATTGCCGGGGGCACACAGGCCCTGCAGCGCACGGTGAACTGCCGCCTACAGGTCGATGGCGACCCTGTCATCATCAGCATCCCCAACCCGCTTGGTGCGCTGGTGCTCAAAGGTGCAGCTTTTAGGGAAGACTCCCGCGACAGGGACCGCCATCTCGACGATGCCGTTGTTCTCTGCGCCGCCATCAGGAACCCCCTCATCACGGCTGCCCATCTGAAGGGCAGTGACCGGTCACGGATCCTGGCCCTGCACCGGGAGCTTTCGGACCCGGGACATCGCTCATGGCAGCTGCTGGAACTCGGTGACAGGACACCGGCCATGGACGCCCTCAGAATCCTGGCAAGCAACCACAACGTGCCGCCGATTAACCAACTCAAAGCCCATGCCGTGAAGCCTGACCGCGACAGGGACGACAACCAAGATGAGCGCAACTCTCACCAGAACGCAGGCCCCCGTGGCTGAGGGCACCCCCGAAAGCCATATCAGGGTCGTGGGTATCCGGGAGATCGTCAGGCAGCTCAATAACGGACTCGGTCCAACCCTGGTTTCGGCGCTGGCGGGCAGCTACGACCCGGCGATAAGCCGTCAGTGGGCTCGCACCGGCGGCCCTGAGCCCGACCCCGAAGCATGGGTTCGGTTGCAACTCGCCCACCAGACCTGGATCAGTGTCTCGAGCGTGGAAGGCGAACACGTGGCAAGGCTGTGGTTCATGGGTGCCAATCCGTGGCTCGCTGGGGCCTCCCCCGTTGAGGCGATCAAGGAGATGCGGGCCAGAGCGGTGATGGGCGCCGCTACCGCCATGACCACGGACGGCTTTTCAGGGTGAAAGGTCAGCGTGGATCGGCCCTCGATTACTCCATGGGGGAGTTGGCTACGACGCCAGGACAACCGGCTCGGCCCCGACCCGGTCCAAGTCCAAGCCGAAGCGGAGATCCATCGGAATGATGCCGATCTAAAGCATGTTCTCTCGCTCTACGGGCTGGAGTGCAGATAAAGATGCGCCGGCAAGGGAAGTAGTCGCCGCTCCCTGGCTGATGAGTTGGCTACGAGACTCCGGTGAGTAGTTTGTGCAGACAGTCTCTGAACAAACTGCTCCCGCTAATGTCACGCCCACCTAGCAACTGGCAATTGTCCAAAGTGCTTTGGACTTTTCTAATGCGACGTCCCACATTTATCGGAACTTCTGAGCGTCGGGGTCATACCCCAGGATTTGGAGCAGGTCCCGGGTGATCATCCGTAACTCTTCGTACCCGTGCTGGTAGAACAGCGGGGTCATGTGCGGCAGGGGCGTGTTGTCGAAGTCGGCCAGCAACTGCAGGGCTTCGGCAATGACCTCGTCATCACTCCCCCCGGCCTGAGTTCTGTTGAGAGTTGCCCTCTTCGGGTTTTTGCGTCAAAGTAATCATCCTCCCAGGGTCAGTCCAGTTCCGGGACAGCCGCGTATACGCTTCCCTTCGTGGCCAATCATGGGTGGCCTGCCCGGCAGCGGGACGCCCACCACCTGTACCCTGGCTCATATTGTCCCAGCTAACTTTAGTGTCAGCCGTCGTTGGCCCATTCGGTTAGGCCAGACAATTGCCTGCTCGAGTGGCGCATCCGTTGGTTCAGCCCGCTGTTAACCTTGTTTTATGGCAAAAAAGACAGTCGTGGTTCTGGAAGATGATCTTGATGGCTCCGAAGCTAGCGAAACGATATCTTTCGCCCTCGACGGCAGTGAATACGTGATTGATTTGAACGAAGGTCACGCGAACGAACTGCGTGGTGCCCTGAGCCGTTTTACCAACGCTGGGCGCAGGGTATCCGGGGGGGGTCGTGGGCGTTCGGCGGCCCGGACGAAGTCCTCGCAAGGCGGTCCGGATGCTAGGGCGGTGCGGATGTGGGCGGTTGAGAATGGCATCCAGGTGAATACGCGGGGTCGTATCCAAGCGGACGTCATTGAAAAGTACGAAGCCGCCCATTAGAAGCAGAAAATCAAATCAGGACCGGAATCTATACGTGATTCCGGTCCTGACTTTTTTATTAGCTCCTGCAGCTGACCCATGCTAAAGGGAATTATTCGCACGTCAGGGAACCAGCCAGTTGGCACTTTCTTTGGTTCTAGGCGTCCGGGGCCGCCATGTTCTTTCATGTCGCAGTTGTAGAACCGGCCCAGGGGGCGAGCGGAAACTCAGTAGGCCAGTTTCAGCAACGCATTGGGCAGTTCTTCATGTCGCCGCTCGCTGACATACTTGCGGCATGAACCCGAGACACCTTGGATTGGGGCAGCAACGCTGGGCAAACAAACTGGTGTGCGGCGAGTCCAGTTTCCTGGCAGCTCCACATTTCAGGGATACCGGCTGGGCCAGGGCGCAGCAGAGCAAGGTAAAGAGCTGATCGGGCAGCACCATTACCAAGGAGGCAGGTTGTCATGAGCGGCACCGGGGACAACTACGTGGCAGGACTGGCAGCGCAGTGGGCAAGCGCCGATCCGTTTGAACAGTGGGTCAATGCAGCCCCGCGCGGCGGGACGACCTCAGTTGATGAGACCGTCCGGGAGTACTTGGGCGTCCACAACCCTTTCCCGGACGAGACGGCCGTAGAGGTGCTGCGGCACGACGATTCAGGGTGGGATCCTGCCGTCATCGTCGAACGGGTCGGCGTCGATGAATGGACCGTGGAGTACGGCCACGGAGAGCAGGCGTGGCGCAGCCGTGAGGAACTGCGTCCTGCGTCGGCCTCACCAGCCTCCTGAGAGCCGGATAACGCACTCACGTGTGGGTGGTTGCCCGGCAGGGTGGAGATCCTCCATCCCCGGGATCGCGGCCTATGGTGTCCTGCCCACCAAGAGCCCTTTCGGCGTCCGGCCGGCCAACTCCCTGACCTGACGACCCGACGAGCAGCGGACCCCTGCTTTCTTGTTGCTTTTCAGTTGCTTTAGCCTTGCAGTGCGGGGACAATGGAGGCATGGAAGCAACGACCCGGAATGACATTCATTTGGGTACGACCCGGATGAATATCCATGACCTTGTGCGCGAACTTAATGAGAATGTCGGTACGACGGTCGTCCAGACGATGGCCGGTGTAAAGGACCGCACGTCTCCGTTTCGTTGGGCGAAGCCTGACGGCCCGGAGCCCCGCCCGGAGGTCGAATCCCGGCTGCGCCTCGGGCACCGTGTCTGGAAGACGCTTGAGCTTGCCGAGGGCAAGCATGTTGCGTTGGCCTGGTTGATGGGGGCCAACCCGCGCCTGGACGAGGAACTTCCCGTCCTTTACATTCAGCAGCTGCGTTCACGTGAGGTTTTGGGAGCCGCTGAAGCGTTCGTGAATGATACTTTCGCCGCATGATCACGACCGACAAGGTGCGCCGGTGCGACTTGACGGGGCTCACTCTTATTAGGGCTGCCGGGGAGATTTCGTTCAGGGTGGCCAAGGATCGCTACGGCGCGTTGTCGGTCAGGAAGAATTCCATCGTTGGCCCGCTGCCTATTGGAACAGTCCCAGGCGGCCGATTCCCGGGGCCGCTACGACAGCATCGGCTCGACGGTCTATCTCGCGGACTCCCGTCAGTGCGCCTACGCCGAGGTATTGCTCGGCTTCCGGCAGCAGGGCGCGTCGGTGGCCAAGGCCGCTGAATCCATCGGGTGGACTGTGGATGACTACATCACCAGTGTCCGGGCGCAGGCCGAGGAGAACGGGGGGATGTCCCCTGGGCCATCTCTGTCGACTGGCAAATGGACCGTTCGATATACGAGATCCGGCTCCCCGGTCAGGGATGGTGGGTTCAGATCGACGATGCGGCCACCCTCCGCGCCCTGGAAGTCCTCACACCGACCACCGCGCGAACGACTGCAGCTTCTCACAGCCGGTTCCCTCACCGGTGACGACCGTGACCTGACAACCCTGCTCTCCCACGTCATGCGCGGCACCGTGCTGGACGACGGCTCAGAACCACTGGGGATCAGCTACCCGTCAAAAACACTGACGGGAAGGTGTTGGGCCTACTGGGACCGGCGGGCTGACGAAGGCCTCTCCCCCAGCCGTAACGGCCTGCTGCAGCTGACCTCAGAAAATGTCGGACCTGACCCTGAATTCCACCGCACCGCCGAACTGTACGGCCTGCCGGTCCTCGGCGCCCGCCCCTGACATCGGGGAACGCTTCCGGTCGCCGGGGCCAACGGCCGTCCACACTGCCGTCGGGCTGCAGGGCTGCCGGCCGTCGGCAAAGAGGGCTCCGACGAATGGATCAGGTTTCGGGTTCTTCAGCACTTTGAGGCTGCTCGGGGGTGATTCGCTGCAGCAGCGCGTCGTGGGCTTCCTGGAGCGCGTCTGCGCGGGCCTGTGCGGCGGCCGCGCGGGTTGCTGCGGCGGCCGCTTCGGCCGTTGCTTCCTGGGCGGCTGACCGGGCCTGTTCGAGCTGCTCGGCATTGGTAGTCAGCCGGCGTTCCAGCTCCTCTATTGTGGCCGTCAGTTCGGTGACAGCGGACTCCTTTTCGGCCGTGACTTTGTCGAGGTCGGCAACAAGCTCGGCGACTTCTTCATTCAACTCCTTTTTCTCCCGGGCCCAGAGCTCGGCCTCGGCTGAATGGCGCTCGTTCGCAAGGGAGGACGCTTCCGCCCAGACAGCCCCGGCCAGGCGGGCCGCCTGCTCGAGGATGGCCGGCGGGGTCGCCGCGACTTGGCCGCCGGCAGACTGCTTCTCTTCGGCCCATTCCTTCAGGTAACGGGTGGCGTCGGCGTTGCTGACGCCCGCGGCCGCGCGGACCGTGGACACGGTCGGGCGTCGTTCGGCGCTGATCTGCTCGGCGGCAGCGAAAACCCGGTCTTTAGCGGTCGAGCTCATTCGAAAATCCTCGGTAGTAGTAGGAGTAGTATCAAAACTACTCCTACTACTACCCACTGGCAATGGACACGCCCAGCCCCGCTCCCGTGCAAGGGCCATCCGCGAGTTCCTCCTGGGCGCACTGAGTCTCCGGGGCCGGTGTGCCCGGGGATGATTTTGTCCTAGGCTCCTTTGCAGGGCAGAACGTCTGGGGGGTGACTGTGGCTCAGGATGCGGTTCAGCATGCGCGGCGCCGTGCTCCGTACTGGGAGTGGGTGCAGATGTACCGGCGGGGCATTGAACCTGCGAAGATCGCTGACGTCTGCGGTGCTGCGGTGACCACCGTCCGCTATCACCTGCAGGTCGCGGCGAAGGCCGATCCTGGTCTTCGCGCCCAGCATGCCGCCGCTGCACCCGCAAAGGTCCCGTCCGGTACGACGTTGCAGCGGATGCACGACCTGGTCGCGTTCTACCGGACGGAAGGGCGTCTGCCGGCAGGCCACGCGAAATCCACCAGTGAGCAGACTCTGGCTGGATGGTTGCATCGTCGGCGGCGGGAATCAGCAGCCGGAACCCTCTCCCCCGTTCTTCGGGAAGGCCTGGACGTCATCCCGGCTGGGACCAGGCTCCGTCCCAAAAGGCTGAGGCCGAGGCCCGGTGGCAGCGGCGGCTGAAGGAAGTAAGAGCGTTTCGGAAGGCCACTGGTGAATTGCCGCGGCACCAGAAGACTGATGATCCGCTCGAGCGCACCCTCGGCGTCTGGCTGCACGGCCAGCGCATCAACTGCAACCATGGCAAGCTGGCTCCGAAAAAGAAACTGCGGCTCGATAAGGTTCTGCCCGGGTGGCGCGAGGGCCGGCGCCGCAGGGGCGGCCACAGCCGGAACTCATAACCCGGCAGTGCGGACACCCCGGGCGGGGGGGCAGCAGGCTCAGCCCCTATCCAGCGGCTGTTCGTCGGTCGCGCGTCGGGGTACAGCGGTCGCCCGCCCGCGCCCGTCGTCAGCGGCTCATGCCCTTTTGAAGGAGCTTCGTCTGGCCGTTGGCTCCGCGTGTCTTGCGGGCCTTCGGGTTCCGTCCTGGAGCCTTGGCGACGGCGGCGCTGGGCGGGGTTGCCTGGTCCTGGTCGGCGCTGAGTCGTGCCTGAACGGCCTCGCGGTCGGCAACGTTTTCCAGGCTGGCGGCTAAGTCCTGCCGGCGCTCGGCCGAGTCGTACTTGAGGCCGGCCTCTTCTGCCAGTGACTCGGGGCGCTGGGTCTCTTCGGTGACGTCTTGTTCACGGTCCCGGTCCTCCCGGTCGGCTTCGGCCAGCAGCTGCCCAGCCTGTGCGTTCTCTTCACGGCCGGTACGGCGTTCCTGTTCTGCCTGTGCGCGGTCCCGTTCAGCTTTAGCCAGGGCTTCCGCCACGGACGCTTCATCGGCCCCGAGGTTGTCGACGTCCAACCCGTAGCGGCGCTGTACCTGGTCGCGGATGACATCGGCCGCGTCGCGTGCCGCCGGGTCGTGGTCCTTCCACGCGGTGGCCGTCTCGTGCAACCTTTCGACGTCGCGGCCGCTGGCGGTGTCCCACCACCGGTTGTCCATGACGGGGGCGAGCTGGGCGCGGGCCGCTGCGCGTTCTGCGTCGAAGCGTGCCTGCAGCTCACGGGCCTGTTGTTCCTCTGCCGCCTGGGCGCGGCGCAGCTCCTGTTGGCGTGCCCTGGCCAGCTGCTCACCGAGCCGGCCTGCGACGGTCAGCCCAACGCGCGACATTCCCTCGATTGCTTCTTCGATGCCGTCGGATTCACTCATGGTTCCCCCTCGTTGGTGTTATCTCTCGATGTCCGGACCGGTTGTCCCGCTCCGGGTGTTTGCGTGGGTTCGTGCCTGCACGTATGTCGGCGGCAGCACCGGACCCGTGGCCCGGCCCGAAACCTGCCCGGCTGCACTCGCACGGACGGCTGCGGCCGCTTCGCTATCGGCCGTGGACGTGGTCGCGGGGACGGCGGGTAGTGCGGCCGCGACCTGGCTCAGGTGGTGCTTGACCATGTGACTGATCTGCTGTGCGCGGCGCAGGTCATTCGATGCCTTGTGCATGTCGTGCACGGCCTTGGCGACGTTGAGCAGTTGACGCAACATGACCGCCTGCGCAGCAGTTCCGTTACCGCCCATCGAGGCTGCCATGAGCATCAGGGACGCTCCGCGGGCGGACGGGCCAACGCTGCGGACGGGACGGACCGGGTAGCGCCGCAGTTGTGCGGTCTTGGACAGCTCGTCCGCTGCGGCCGCGAGCGGGCCTGGGGTTGATTCGGTGGCCGTGGACCAGGCAGCGAAGGCACCCGATGTCTCGCGTGCAACGTGCGCCCAGGTTGCGTGATCGTCCAGAGGGACGGAGCGCAGTGTTTCCCGGAGCCGGGCAACTTCGTCACTGTATTCCTCCCACATTTGCGGGTCGGGTTGGTGGGCTTCCCTACCCACCGTGACGGGGCGGCGGCCGCGTGCAGCTGCCTGCCATTCAGCGACAGCCTCTGCGGCGCCTTGCGGGCTGTCGGGCCAGTCGGCGCGGAGCTTGGGAAGGGCGAGGTCTTTGGCGAGGTGGCCTCCGCCGAACCAGACAGGCCGGCCACATTTCGGGGGCCTTTCGGCAACGCTGTAGCCGACCACGACGTCGTCCCGGCCTGACGCGTAGCGTGGCCGGACGAGGGCACCGGTCCGGCGGAGGCGGCGAATGAATTCGGCCTCGTCCCGGGCCGAGGTGGCGCAGGCGCGGACCTTGCGTTCCAGGGAGCGGCGTTCAGGTTCCGGGGCCCCGCGCCGCTCGGATGCTTCACGTTCCCCGGGGCGGAGGCCACGGGTGGAATGGGTGGGTGAGAGTTCTTCCAGGCCGTACTTTTTCTCCAGGCCGCGGGCGGCTTGTTGTGCGCGGGGGAAGTCGCGCCAGCTGCTCCATTTCGTGCCGTCTTCGCGGACCATGGACGCAGCGATGTGGATGTGGTCGTTCCCGGCTTTGCTGTGGCCGTGACGGATCGCTACCCACTGAACCGGTGCGCGTCCGCTGGTTTCGGTGAAGCCCATCTCGTCCATGAACTCCTGCGCGATGTCAGCCCACTTCTGGTCGCTCAGGTCGCCTTCTTCGGCGCGCAGGGACAGGGAGCAGTGCCAGACGTGCCCGCCGGGAATCTCGGTGCCCAGGACGGCCCTGGCCCGGTCCAGTTCCTTCGCGATGGCCTGGGCTGTGTCGACGTTCAGTTCGTCGTCGTTGTGCCAGGCCATGATCGACGGTGAGCCCGCGACCAGGTGCGGGTCTGTGTGTTCGTTCGCCCGTCCCGGGCCGGCAAGGTAGGCGATGAGCCCGTGCATGCGGGTGCCCTTGGTGATGTTGGGAATCATCAGCGCACCATCGCATCGAGCATTGTATTGATCCGGTCAGCGACCGCCCGTACCCGGGTCAACACGGTGCGGGCAGCTTCCGGGAATTCGTCGGTGGCGTTCGCGTGCCGGGCGAGCTGGTTGACGTTGTTCGACAGGGCAGCGAGGTAGCGGCGGGCGGCGATGAATTCCACGGCCATCGCCCTGCGTTCAGCCAATGACTCCGAGTTCTCCGCGTACAGGGCAGCACTGACCAGGATCTCCGACGCACTCCGCCCGGTCTGTTCTTCCAGGATCTTCAACTGTGCGCGTTCGAACTCCGACATCGACACCCGCACGTACTGGGTATCACCGTCGATGTTCGCCCGGCGGCGGCGGGAGAACCGGCGCGAAGACTTCCCTTCCTCAGTCATCCCGGTCCCCTCCCCCATGCCCAGCGCAGCGCCCCGGAACCTCCGGGCCACACTCACGAGTGTGCCGCATCCCCGACCGCAGGCCGTGGAGCAACACGCGGGTTATGGCACATAACCACCTAGCTTGCTCCGGAAAATCACCTGCGCCCGTTTTTGGTGCTCGGGGTGGTTGGCGGGGACTTCCCTGGACGACGCTGCGCGTCTGACTTGTTCAAACGACTGCGTCGTTCCGTTTCGGCTGTGTGAGGCTACTGCCCGGTCCTTCCTTGGCAAGTCTGCGCAGCCGGCTTTCGCGGCATATCCTCGCTACGCTCCGGTATTCCACGGTCCGACTACTCCGACTGGCCAATTCCTTCACCGGTCAAGTTTCGGCAAGCGTGCCGAAAGGAACGCGGCATAGGGTTAGCGAAAGGTACAGTTTTGGCTCTCATCTCACCGACCACAGTGGCCAGGCAATACGGAGTCTCCCCCGCCCTGCTGCGAAAGTGGCGGCGACAGGGTATCGGCCCCGAATACTTCCAGTTCACAACACGGACCGTCAGCTACTGCGACGACTACCTGCAGGACTGGTTCAACGACCCCGGGAACGCTGACCTGGTTGGAGCCGAGAAGGCTCCAATGGACGTGGACACATCGTGCCGGGACGGGCGCGTCCGCCACAGACGGCAACGCGATGATCGTTAGGCTGGGAGGCATGGCGAACCTCGACATTGAACAGACACGAAACCAAGCCCGCGCCCTGCTGGACACCCGCATCGAATCCGTCACCGCCCTCGTGCGGAGCCGCCAGCGGATCACGGAGCTCCGGGACCAACTTGTGGCCGCCGAACGCGACGACAAACGCGCCTACGTTCAGGCAACCCGGGACGGATGGAGCGCAGACGAACTCAAGAAGCTTGGCCTCGAACCAGCAGCGGTAAAGCGCCGCCGGACAGCAAAGCGTTCCACTGGACCTGAACAGGGAACCGACCCGGAAGCGGCCTCATCCATGGGCGAACAGTAGCGCCATTAATCCACGCTGCAGTTGAAACGACATGCCCCAGGAAAACGCGGAAGGCCGGCACCCGTGCGGGTGTCGGCCTTCGGCGCTTCCGGGTTCCGTTATCAGTCCTCGGCGGAAGCGTCATCGCCTTCGCTGATCTGACCGGCTGCGATACGCTCTGCCGTCTTCGCATACGCCGCGTCAATGTATGCGGCCAGGTCATCTTCCCGGACCCGCCAAACACCGCGTCCACCAAACTGCGCCGCCCGCAACTCTCCACTGCGGACCAGCGCGTAGACCAGCGGTTTGCCAAGGTTCAGGACTTCCTCGACCTGGTCCAGCGTCAGCATTTTGGAAAACGGTGCGGCCACCGGCGCGCCGTTCTTGCTTACTTCCTCGGTCCGATTGGCCACGGTTATGCTCCCTCGTTTCGGTGCTTCAATTCATCCATCGTTCTCTGACCCCGGCGAAGCTCGCCGGCCTTCACCGGAGGCCATGACTTGCCGCCGTTGTACTTGCGCTGCAAACGCTTCACTTCACGCATCGTTGCCCTGACGATAAGGTCCGAAACACTCGCGTCGCCCTCCTGCAGGCCGGCGGCCTTGAACGCGGCCCGGACCTGCCCCGCCTGATCCTCTGTGTAGTAAGGCGTGAACGCGGGAACCTTCTTGGGGCTTGCCATCAAGAAGCCTCGGCTCGCAAGCAGAAGGCAGAGAACTCGGACCCCGGGGACAGGGCACTAATCATGATTCGCCCTCTGACTTGTACCCCTGTCCGGCGATGGCGTTCTGTGCCTCGGCCAAATGTTCGCCCAACTGTGTAGCGAGGCCAGCGGCAGCACGCATATGCTCCGCGGCCGCGGCGGCAGACCCAGCGGGATCCCGGCCGTCATCCTCGTAGACGTTGTACTCGGTCAGCGACCGTTCCAGACCTTCCGCGAGTTGTTGAAGGGCCTGGGCCAACATGTGCCCCGTGGCTCCTTTCAGATTTCCCAGCACCTTGTACACCGTGGGCGCCGGGTGAGTCTGGCTCATGTGACAGATCGCCCGTACCGCGTCATAGATGGCATCGGCTTCTTGGACAACGGCCGGCGTTTCATCACTCATGGAAGGCTCCTCGCTTCTTATGGGAAGTGCGGCTTCACGCCGCGCCTCCCTGCTGTTCTGACCGGAATTCGGACAGTCGTGCGTCGGGTCAGCGTATCGGCTGACCCCGACGCACGGGCTGTTTTAGAAAGGCGGTTCAGAGTCGGGTCCGTTGCCCCATCCCCCGGCGGTATTGCTGTTGGCCGGCACGGCCCACGAATCCTCCTGCGGCCCGGTCTGCGGCTGGTTGTTACCGTTACCCTGGAAGTCGCTCCCCTGGCCGCCCTGGTTGCCGCGCTGCGTGCGGTTGACCTTGGCGTTGGCGTAGCGAAGTGAGGGACCGATCTCGTCCACTTCGAGCTCGATCACGGTGCGCTTCTCGCCTTCCTTGGTTTCGTAAGAGCGGGACCTCAGCCGGCCGGTGACGATGACGCGCATGCCCTTGGCCAGGGACTCGGCCACGTTCTCAGCTGCTTCCCGCCACACACTGGCGCGGAGGAACAGCGTCTCCCCGTCCTTCCACTCGTTGGACTGACGGTCGAAAGTCCTGGGCGTGGAAGCGATGGTGAAGTTGGCCACCGCGGATCCCGACGGAGTGAATCTCAGCTCTGGATCTGATGTCAGGTTTCCGACGACGGTAATGGTGGTTTCCCCGGCCATGATGGTTCCTTTTCCTCGTGTGCTGGTGATGTTCTCGATGTCTGTTGTGGGTTCGTTCTGAGGTTCGGTCCGACTCGGTTCGTCGTGGGTGAGGTCGTTGGGTTGGTACTGGTTCGCGGTGTGCTCGTCCCAGAGCCCGCCCTCCCCCAGCGGCGCGCGGCTGATCGCCTCAAGGAACCGGTCATCCGCTGCCTCGTCCGGGACGGAGTACCCGTCGTAGAGGTCCTCATCTACGGGCTCCACAATGGCCGGCTCCACAACATAGGGGTTGACAACCTCAAAGGGAATCCTGCCGCTGGGGTTGACCCGCCGGAACAGGTCCACCTCCAACGGGATGCGTGGGCTGAGTTTGAACCCGACGACCGGGCGCAGTCCGTCCATGGTCCTCACGCCGCCTTGTGGCTCATGGCCGCCTGGACAAGCTTGTCGCGGCGCAGGCCGGACCAGTGGTCCTGGTCATCGGAGTTGTTCACGACAACGGGCGCCTGGGAGTAGCCGAGTTCGGCGGTGATGTACTCCAGCGCTGCCGGCACTTCGGTGATGTCCACGGCCGTGTAGGTGATGCCCTTGGAGCCGAAGTAGTCCTTCGTCTTCTCACAGTTGGGGCAGTCAGGCTTGGTGTAGACCGTGTAAGCGGTGGGTGAAGCAGTCATTTTCAGCACCTGGTTTCGTATCAAATAAGTTTCGTTCGTCTGGCTGACTTGCTGCCTCAATTCTAGCAATCATTCAACTGAATGAATAGGGGTTTTACCGCAGTTTTTCGGGGTTTTTTCCATCCAATACTCAACCCAATATAGATGCAATTCACCCAATGCAGAATCACGCTTTGTGCAGACGACGCCTGAAGGCGGCAACGAGAGGAAGGCTCGTGCCGCCGCCAGCGACTGTGGTCATCCCCGCAGGCTCCCCCAAGCAGCAGCCCCCCTGTGCCCTGGAAGGCTCCCGACTGGCTCGGTGACTTGCGGGCCATGGTGGAAGGTGGAAGTGGGTGTGTGCCGTCCCTGCTGAAAGAAGATCGACCCAGAGTGAGAGGTGTCCTGCCCCCCAGGTCTTGGTCCATGGGTATGGTTGCCGGCCACCGTCCGGGCGCGTGAAACTTGAAAAGTAAGCATGCTTGCTATTAGGTTGGTGTCAGCTTCTCCGCCTGGCCCCCATCAGGCGGAGGGTGTCAGGAAGGCCCCGCCACTCCCCCCGGTGTTGCGGGGTTTTCCGTTATCCGCTTTTACGCAGCAGATCCGAACGGCAGAGGGAGTGTGCAGTGGCTCAGGGCGATATCGAGACGTACTACGAAGACGGTTCATGGAAGAACAAGCGCGAGGGCACCGGCCGCGCGTTCGGTGCCGGTTATGGCACCAAGGACGAAGCGGTGACTGCGGGCCGGGCAGCGGCCCAGGCTGACAAGGTGGAGCACGTCATCAGGAACCAGGACGGTCAAATCAGTTCCAAGAACAGCTATGGCAACGATCCGAGGAACGTCCCGGGCTGAGTCGACGCGGGGACTAGGGTTCTCTTGTTAACCCGACAGGAGCCGGCATGTGCCGGCTCCTTTCGGGTTTCTCTGCAAGAAATCTATGGTCATTCTAGCTGAGGTGGTGGCCGCGTTCCTGCTCAGCGTCGTTGCTGCAGCGCGGCTCTTGTTCTGGATCCTGGCTGTTGCGATTACGGCGGTCCGCCGCTGGTGAGTGGTTGCTGTGGTTCGCCCTAGGCGGCGGACCGCCCGACTTCTGCGAGGTTCCTGGCCTTCCTGTGGTGATTGGGTTTGGGCCTGTGCCGGGCGGGGTTCGGGGTGCGCCACCCGGCACAGGAGCCGTGGTCTATCCGACCGTCTCGGTCTTTTCGCCGCTGTCGATGATGATCTGCTCAGTCTCGCTTGCCGTGTATCCCCAGAGGACCAGCTGGTTCAGGTAGTCCCGGTGGGTCTGGGACGGTGAGCGCCACGAGTCTTTTTGGATGGTCTTTTCATACCCGGCGCAGACCAGAGCAATCAGGCCGAACTCCGGGCGTGCAGTCGTTTTGGCAACGTGATCCCTGAGCGGGTTCCACGCCCACTGGTTGGATTCCTCGACCTTGGCTCCGACCATCTCGGCGGCCACCTTGCCCTCGTAGCCGCTGGCGGTTTCGGGGTGGTGGGTGATGGCGTGGAGGGTGAAGTACTGCCAGCCCTTGGGGGCCTGCTTCTTGGCCAGCAGGTTTTTGACCCATTCGCGGCGGACGGTGGTCGCTGACTGCATCAGCTTGTTGTTCTCGATCAGGGTCTTCCGTTCGGCTTTCTGCTCGTCGGTCATGGGGCCTTTCGGGGCCGAGGACGTGCCGTAGCCGCTGTAGTAGCGGAGGGTGAAGCCCAGGTCTTTCCAGCCGGTCACAACGGCGACGGTGGAGTGCTGGCCGCGATAGTCCGTCTCGATGGAGACGGCGTTTCCGTCCTCGTCCGTGGCCGGTTCCCCGTCGGCCCTTTTCAGCGAGGTGACGCGAAGGGTTTCGCTGTCCTCCCCGTACCCGCATTCGGGGACAACGATGGTTCCGGCTGCTTCCAGCTCTGCGGTGAGTGCGGCCAGCGCGGCAGCGCGGTCGCGCTTGTCGCGCAGCTGCTGGGTGACATGCAGGAGCATGTCGGGTTCGTCCGTGATGACGGACTCGAGTTCGGCGGTGGCTTCCTCGTCGGCCTCAAACTCGGCCAGAATGAGGGCTTCTTCGATGGTGTATCCCTTGCCCAGGGCGGCGGCTCCGGTCTCGGTGGACTTGGCTTTGAGGGCGGACTCGACGGTGGTCTTGGTCCGTCCGGTCTTCTTGGCGATCGCGGCCGCCGAGACACCGATCAGGGACAGCTGGTGGTAGGCGTCGGCCTCGTCGGCTTCGGTGAGTTCGGCGCGCTGGATGTTCTCCACTACCTGCGTGACGATGCGTTCTGCTTCCTCGGGAGACTCAATGATCATTACCGGGATCATCGGCCGTCCGGCTTCGACGGCGGCGCGGGTGCGGCGCTGGCCCATCAGGACGTGCACGGTTCCGTCGTCCTTGCGGTGGGCGATCACGGGTTCCATCACGCCGTGTTCCTTGATGCTGGCGATGAAATCGGCGGTCAGGGCAGCGTCTTTCCGGACGTTGATGTCAACGGTCAGGGTTGCCGGGTCGAGCATTTCGAGCGTGGGTGTTGCGTTCATGGTTTTTGTCCTTGCAGAGACGTGGGGGGTCGGGCGATCAATGGTGACCGGCCAGCTTCCCTCTCCCCCGACGCTTCTATGTCTGTCAAGCGGGTGGGAACGGGTGCGGACTCGGCTCGTGGTGACCGGCCAGCGTTCCCTCTCCCCCGTTGTTGTTTTGGCTGCTGGCGAAGCTTGCGGAGCTGTGGCCGACGGAGGCCTGTCTACCCGCAGGGCAAGGGGCGGGAAATTCCCGGAGGAAATCAGCGACGAAGGAGCGCCGCAGGGAAATTCCTGAACCGCAGGCCCCGACGAAGGAGGGGCTAGACCGGCCGGAGCGGACACGTACAATCCGTCAGGACAGCAGCCAAAACAGAAAAGCGCTTTTGCAGTCCGAGCGAAGCGAGGTCCTTTTCAGTGGTTAAAGGGCTGAGGCCGGCCCCAAAGGGGCCGGCCTCAGCTTCCCTGAGCAAAAGGAAACCAAATGGTGCAGCGTCTATTCTCCCCGCCGAGATCGCTGCATCTTGCTGGTGGATGAACGATTTGCCGGAGCTGCTGCTCTAGCCAGCCTCCCGGACCCGCTGGAGATACGTGACCAGTTCTTGGAGTCCGTCCGCCGGCCATGGCAGCCTGGCGCTCAGCTCTGGGCTGTTGTCCTGCCACATGCTCCGCGCCGCAGTCATGGTCGCGTCGTTGCTGTGGAACTTGGAACCGAGTGCATCCCAGCGCCTCACAAGGTCCTGTGCCGCGGGGTCGTCTACCGGCGTATTTGCCGCCACATATCCCAGACCTTCTTTGATAAGGCTTGCAAACGTGGCCTTGGCATCATCGATTGCGGCCGGGCCGAGCTCAGCCCGGCGTTGGGCAAGTTCGGTGCGCTGTTCCTCGGTGAAGTACTTCTCGTACATGGTCATCCCTTCCAGAATTGATATGAAGTGATCCACGCCCGGCATGGTGCTGCCCATGTTGTCGAGCAGGGCTTGGATCTGGTGCTGGAGGCGCCGCGCCTGTTCCGCTTGGTTATGTAGTGCCGACAATTGAGCGGTGAGGAGCCGCCGCACGGCGTCGGCGTCGTTCGGCGATGACGACAGGACTTCGCGGACCTGCTCCAGCGACAGGCCCAGCGAACGTAGCGCCCTGATGCGGTAAAGGTGGCGGACATCGTCCTCCGAATACCGCCGGTGCCCGGAGCCGGTTCGCCCTGTTGCGCGAAGTAGTCCGATCTGGTCGTAGTGGTGCAAGGTCCGCACAGTAACCCCGCACAACGTCGCCAGTTCACCAATGCTCCACTGACCGCCGGTCTCCAACATGTTCCCCAGCGTAGGACCTGACGCAACGTCAGGATCAAGCCCGGCGCGCTGTAGGTCGGGATCGAACCGCGAACCTAACTTGACGCCTATAGAAGCATCGAAAAATGCTTCTATAGGCCGAGCGGAGCGAGGTCCTCATCAGCGGTTAAAAGGGCTGATGCCGGCACCTTTGGGGCCGACATCAGTTTTCCCTCAGCAAAAGGAAACCCAGTGGTGCAGCGTCTTCGCTGCGGAATTTACAGGTCCAGCGGTGATTTCTCCCAAGAGATATCGACGATGGGGGCGCCGGGCTGCGGCATGGTCAACATCGAGAGCTCGAGAATGTCTTGGGCGTGGGTGGCATCGGCAGGTGCGGCGTCATCGTCCGTGAGGATGTACTCGTGGCTCATGTGCTGCCCCCAGGCTTTTAGTGGCTTGTCTTCCTTGTCCACTGTAGCCCGGCCTCTGGCCCGTTGCCCGGTTGTGGTGCTGCGCCCGCGGCAGCGTGATCGGCGGCCGGAGGAGCTTGCGGGGGAGGCCGCCATCGCACCCAAGGGGCCGGGCCGTTCTTCCCGGCCCGGCCCCCGTTGGTTCTAGCGGTGCCGCTTGTAGGCTGTTGCCTGGTTCTTCGCGACCGGCGCGATGGTGCCCCGGCCCACCAGCTCCTCCATCAGTTCGGCGAGCCGGTAGCCCGGTGTGTCTGCCATAGCGAGTTTGAAGTGGTCCGCAGCTACGGATGACTGGCCTTTGAGGTACGCCAGCCAGCCGATCAAGGTCAGCAGGGGCGCCCGGTAGCCTTCCGGGGCTGCGTCGATGAGGTCCCTCGCGGTGTCCTGTGCCCGGTCCACGCGGTCCCAGTCGGGGGCGATCCCCTCCCCTACGAGCAGGTTTCCGCTGTCCTCGGCGTCCGGCAGTTCGGGGTCGATCACGTTGCAGAGCAGCGTGTCGCGCAGGTCAGGGCGCTGGAAGCAGGCCAGCAGCTCCACCGCTGTCTGCGGGTCCATCCAGCCATCTTGGGTCAGGGCCTCTGCCCATAGTTCCCGGCCCGGGCCCAGCTCCGCGCCGAGCACTCCCGGGAGTGCCTGACGGATCTGTTCCTCTCTGTCTGCTGGGCCTGAGAAGGGCGCGTAGGTCGTGCCGGGCTTCTTTTGGTAGCTGCTGCCACGGAACACCAGTTCGGCGTTCAGTTGACCGTCGGTGATGGCTTCCAGCGGTTCGGGCGGGCAGCATCCGGCGTCGCTGTCGCACAGCAGGTTTTGCCAGTGCGACGGGGTGACCAGCCACGCGTCCTGCAGCGGAGTACCGGCAGCCTCCAGCGTCTCGATGACGGCCTCGACGTGGTCATGGAACGGACGCACCTGTCCGGGGGCAGGGGTGCTTGCCGTGTAGATGGCCAGCAGCACACCTGTGGCCTGAGTGTCCAGGGCGAGGTAGTCGGCCATGGAGCGCGCGAACCCTGCGGGTTCCGCGGACGCGGGGGCGTCGACGCGAAGGGTCGCTCCCAGCGTCTTGCCCCGCATGGTCAGGAACACAAAGGATTCACGCGGGACGAACCCGAGGGAGTGCGGGATGAAACCGAGGATGTCGGCGGGGCTGGAGATGCGGATTGCGTCAGTCATGTTGATAGTCCTTTGCTGAGGATTAGGTGGGTGGGGCGGCTCGTGGTGACCGGCCAGCGTCCCCTCTCCCCCGTTGTTGTTTTGGCTGCTGGCGAAGCTTGCGGAGCTGTGGCCGACGGAGGCCTGTCTACCCGCAGGGCAAGGGGCGGGAAATTCCCGGAGGAAATCAGCGACGAAGGAGCGCCGCAGGGAAATTCCTGAACCGCAGGCCCCGACGAAGGAGGGGCTAGACCGGCCGGAGCGGACACGTACAATCCGTCAGGACAGCAGCCAAAACGTCGTAGACAAGACAGGGCCAGGGGGTCCGGAGCTCTGCGACGGCACGCCCTGGACCCAACAGCCGGCCGCGCCAGCGGACGCCCGATCCTGGGTGAGCCCTGCGAACATGCTTCCCCCTGGCCACGGATCCCCAAAGTGCGTCGGCACGGTCGGGGGTGCGGACGGCAGCTGAACAGCATCCGACTTTGCGGATGGCGGTCCGCCGCCGGCGACCCAATGCCAAGCTGCCAACGGGCGGCGGACCGCCCGCGGTGACCGGCCCGGGAAAGACCGGCCACCCTGGGAGTCTTAGCCGGCGAGCAACTCTATAAGGTCCCCTGCGTCGGAGACCAGCACGGCTCCGCCTTCCTTCAGGAGACGGTGGCATCCGGCAGAGTTGGCGCTGTGGATGCTGCCGGGGACGGCGGCCACATGCCGGGCGATCGTCTCCGCGTGGTGCGCGGTGTTCAGCGCACCCGAGCGCCAGCGCGCCTCCACGACACAGGTCACTCCGGCGAGGGCGGCAATGATGCGGTTCCTCTGCAGAAACCTGTACCGGGTCGGGGCGGAACCCGGCGGGAGCTCCGAGAGCGTCAGGCCGTTACCACGGATCGCGGCCGCGAGATCACCGTTACCTGACGGGTAGTCCCGGTCCAGGCCTCCGGCCAGCACTGCGATGGTTGCCGGTCCCGCTCCCTGGCTCCCGGCCAACGCGGCCCGGTGCGCGTGCGCATCAATGCCGTAGGCCAGCCCTGAGACCACGCAGATTCCACGTTGGGCCAACCCGTAAGCCATGTCCCCTGTTACGGAGGCGCCGTAGCTGGTCGCGTCCCGGGATCCGGTCAGGGCCACACACTTCGAAGGCTCCGGGATGCCGATGTCGATGTTGCCCCGGTACCAAAGCCCGTACGGGGCGTCGGGCAGATCGTCCAGGCCCTCCGGCCAGTGATCATCTCCGGGGATCAGGAACCCGCCGTCCAAGCGTTCGATCGTGGCCAGGTCCTTCTCCGGGTCGACATCCGGCACGCGGGGTGCCCAGCGCTTCAACGCGGCGGCCAGCTCCTCGCATGTCACGTCCGGAAGAGTGTGTGCGGGCTGTGCGCCGGTAGCGAGCCTCAACGCGGCGTACGCGCCGAGCCTGCCGACGAGGGCCTGCCCGACACGGTCGCCCGGTTCAATCAGGCGGGTCAGGGCTGCGCGTGCAATGCGATCATTCATGAACTTCTCGTCCTTTGCTGAGGATCCGGTGGGTGGGGCGGCCTAGGTGACCGGCCAGCTCCCTGTCTCCCCCGGGCGTTTTTTGCCTGCTAGCGGAGCAGCGCGTAGCTGTGCCCGACGGAGCCGGGGCAACCCGAAGGGCAAGCAGCGGATGGATTGTGAGAGGAAATAAGCGAAGCGCCGACACAAGGCATCGGCGGCGCAGCCGTCCGCAGGACGGTTAAGCCGGTGGAGCGGGCACGTATGATCCGCAGGACAGCAGCAAAAACAGAAAAATGCTTCTACAGTCCGAGCGAAGCGAGGTCCGTGCAGTTAGGCCCGGGCGCTGGTTAATTGAGGCCGGAAACCCGAGTCAGGCCGCGCCTAGTTCTGGGCTTGGTCCTGGTGCTCTCGCCTGCAGCATGGGCTTGCTGGTGGCGGTAGAACGTTGCGCGGCTCCAGCCAACGAGACGGGCGGCGCCCTCGGCGGTGCGGCCCTTGGCTCGGGCGTCCTGGGCGATTGCGAGTTTGTCGGCGATAACGGCTGGGTCGGACAGCGGCCGGCCGAAGCGCGTGCCGTTCTGGCGTGCTGCGGCGATACTTTCGAGAGACATCGCGGTGCTGGGCGATGCTCCCCGCGGCCACCCATAAACTGATCCGGGATAGCACTTTGGAAGGAACACGAAGCATGGCGGTCAATAAATGCGGATGGTGCGGGAACTCCACGCACATGACAGTCTTTGGTAACGGTCGCGTGGCGGAGGGCACGGGCTCTCGAGCATGGCTTATTGAGACGCCCTTTTCCTGTGACCAGTGCCTGCGACTTTCGGTTGGCTCAGGTGAGTTTGATGTTCAGCCCACCACGGCTTCCATGGAGTCAATGAAGAATTTCTGGAATAACCAACAACCGCAGAAATGGCACCCAACCTTTGTTGAAGGGCAAGTCTTTTCCGACGTGCCCCAGCACATTGCTGAAGCTGCTGGCGAGGCCCACAAGTCGTTCAGCATCGGAAACCTGAAGTCCACGATACTGATGGCCCGAACGGTCGTTGAAGCTACTGCAAAAAACAAGGAAATAACGTCGGGCACCCTGTTTCACAAGATCGATGCCCTTGCGGCAGCGAACATTATCCAGGATTTCACCAAAACAACGGCACACGCTATCCGCAGCTTTGGTAATGATATGGCGCATGGGGACATCGAACTCCCAGTGGACCAGGAAGACGCCAATATGGTTCTGGAGTTCATGGACGCACTCCTCGCCGAAGTTTTTCAGAACCCGGCCAAGCTTGCTGCTCTGCAGGCGAGGGTTGCTGCCCGCGCCAACGGATAGCAGAGGGGCCGCAGCTGACATTCCCCAAAAGAGCTGCAACTTAGCGGAAGATGGTCTGATGCCAAGACGTATCTTCGAAGGTGACTCAGAGGATTCCAAAGAAAGCTGGCGCAGAATCCGTGCACTTCGCTCCAGACCTCCTGCCTGGATGCCTGAGAGCCGGAAACAACTATTTGTGAGCGCTCTAGAACAGGCTGAACAGCAGTTTAAGGCGGCTGAGCACATTGGTTACGAATCAAGGTCCCTTAACTTGTATTACGGGCTGTCTCAGGCAGGAAGGGCGATATCAGCAGTCCTAACTCCCGCCGATAAAACGATGTCTCCGGAGGTGCGGGGGCATGGGCTCAAACTCTTGCAGCTAGACAGCCTCAAAACGGACGCTCTCTTTAGCTGCGAGATCAGAGGAGACGGCGGAACTGACTCATCATTCGGCAGGCTCGTATGGTTGCTCAATTCAGATCCACTAAAGACGCCTGTGTCGCTGGCTGCAACGTGGAACATGATTCTCGAAGTCTCTCTAGATTTCCCACAGCCCAATTACCCCCTTCCACTCTTCGTTAATCGTGTCTATGACGGTTCGCTTCCGGGGCAGTACAGCCAGCGTTACTTCACGATCCCTCTGAGCGAACAAGACGCAGAGGACAACGCTGCGGCTATAAAGCGGCGATACCCCGACCTCGAACCGGCCCTACTCCTTACAACTACCGGCAACGGACAGAACATCGATGATGCGGGTTCACGCCTTGATCTAGCAAAGTTCGAGCTTGAAAACTTCGAATCACACCTCCGCGGCTACAGGAGGTCCACGGTACTCATGCCGGCGGCCGTTCCAGGGCAGAAATCACTGGATCCAATTCTTGCCTGGTGGGTACTGCTCTACGGGCTGTCGATGATTACACGCTACAAGCCGGTTGTGTGGACGCAGGCGGTAGACGTTAACCAGTCCCATCACGCAGTGCCGCTGGAGACAGTCCTTTCGAAGGCCAGTGAGGCGCTACCAGACCAGATCCTGTCGCTCCTTAATCGACCACCACGCTTAGAGAGCGAGTGCTGAGATGCTGCCGACGCCCGTTTAAGCTATGTCCGCTGCCGTCCGATGAATGGATGGGCTCGGGTGCCATTTAGCGCTGCGATTCGCTTCGGGCAAACAAAACTGGACAGATGCCCGTAGGGCTGGCGTGCCCTGGGGCGGGGCCAATCTCAAGTCGCCTTGTTCTCGATTGCCTGGCTTCACGGAATCCTTCGTCAATGAGAAGCATCGGGTTAAAGGATCCCTGCGGCCCGGCATTGCGCCTAAATGTCCCACGCTCAAACTATGCTCCGCTCATGACTATAGATTCAGTAACGGCACTAGTTCTCGCATGGTCTGCTTCTCAAGTGGGCGTTGGCGTTATCACGGGAGTCCTCGTTGCCGCAGTCCTTTCTCTGCCACGCCTCATCCGCTGGTTCATTCGAGGATTCATCGGTGCCCCCGAGTGGATACTCATCGGAGCCCTAAACCTCATCGATCGAAGAACCTCAGCCAAGCACCAAGGCCTGCTCTAAAGAAGGCTCGATCCCAAATGGTCCCAAGCGGCTCACTCCCCACCGTGTTGCAGAACCCCTGCAGCTCTAAGCTGATGCAGATGACGTACCAAAGCGCAGGAGGCAGCCTAACCGTCGGCGTGATTTACAAGCAGATTAGGGCCGTTCCAATGATCCAAAGCGCATCGTCATGAAACAAATGAATATCCGGTACGCCGGAGCCTGTCGGCTGTGCGGTGCCTCTCTTCCGGTCGGGACAAAAGCGATCTATGAGAGCGAGACGAAGACCATCCGCTGCCTGGACTGTGCCACCAAGGCCCCGGGGGAAGCCATCGACCCCGATCTGGAACCACCTCGCGATGCGTTGTTGTCCACTGAGCCCGGAGTAGCTGGGGCATCCGCCCGACGTGAATATGAGCGCCGCAAAGCGAAGGACGAGGAAAAGCTCCGCGAAAATTGGGGTCGATTCGGTGGCCTCGCAGTCGCCCTCTCTGACGAGCGGCCGCACACAAAGTCCTGGGATAGAGGCGCGATTGGTGAGGAGCGCCTCGGCGATCGGCTAAACGCCCTGGCCGCCGATGGCCTGGCTGTCCTCCACGACCGACGGATCCCCGGCTCGAAAGCCAACATCGACCACATCGCCATCACCCCCCGTGGAATTTGGGTGATCGATGCCAAAAGGTACAAGGGACGGCCTGAACTGAAGATTGAGGGCGCCATCCTTCGCCCACGCGTCGAGAAGCTCCTTGTTGGCCGGCGTGATTGCACGAAACTAGTCAAGGGAGTGCTCAAACAGGTCGACGTCATGCGCGACCTCGTCGGGGATGTTCCAGTCACCGGGGCACTGTGCTTCATCGAAGCAAACTGGCCGCTGATCGGAGGCGCATTCTCGACTCAAGGCGTTCACGTGCTCTGGCCGAAACGGTTAGCCAAAGTGCTTACAGAGCAGACAGTCGGCGACATTGATGTAGCCAGGATGCGTGAATCCATAGCCTCGCGCTTCAAACCTGCGTGACATCAGGAGCCGACGTTCAAAGCTGTTCGGGAGCATCCACGGAGAGTGGTCCGGGCACACGGGATAACTTAGCGCTGTTAATAACGCCGCCATTATCGCTAAGATTCACGCCCCGTCCACTCATTCGATCCTTGGATTGGTGTTTTGAAAAGCTGTTAAATTCCAAGACAGTAGGTATTGGGTCGCGTTGGTGTGCTAGCTGACAAGTCCGGATGTGGCATCCACGCTGATTCTTTCATCCTTGTGTCCACCTGGTACGAGTGCCCCTCGCAGACAAACTTCCTGCTTATTACATCGGTGCCGTCAACAAGTCCGGCGACTACTCCCCCTGGTAACGCAATTTGTCAGTGCCATAGGACAGACTGTGATCAAGAACGTGATTCGCACGTCTGTTACAAGAAAGGGACAAATACATGCCTGAAAAGCCTGACAAGCCCCACCAGCCCGAGCACCCGGAGCACCCGGAGCACCCGGAGCATCCGGGCACACCGAATAACCCAGGATTCCCTCCCCGCCCGCCAAAGCCGGGCAAGGTCGGCTAAGTATGCCGTCCATCCGCACCTTGCGGGATGGCCTTCTGGAGCAGGAAGTGTTTCTGCTCCAGAAGGCTGGGTACCACGTTGAGAGCCAAGACTTACAGGATGAGACGTTTTGGGTTTTGAACGTGCTTGCACCAGATGAGAAAACCGGCGTTGGTCCCCTTAGGCTCTCGATTACGCTTCCATCCTCATACCCATTGCTGCCGCCGAGGGTATCCACGAAAGACGTGGATCTCGCTCACCATCAACATCCGTTTGCAAAAGACCTCTGCCTCCTAGAACGGTCTACTGAAAACTGGATTCCGGAATGGCATCTTGCGGGCCTCTTGGACAACCAGCTGAAGCGGGCAGTTGCGGCGGGCCGGGCAGTCCAAGGTCAAGGACGCGACGAATTCCAACAGGGAGAGCCCTATAGTGCCTACTACGCATACGCGGACTCTGCCGGTTTTCTGATCGACTCGGAGCGCGCCAACATCCCCATTGGAGCCTCTGGAGACCTTGAAGCGTCATTTACCCAAACCGTAGGAAGAGCACAGCGACTGCTCATAATCTTGGATCGGCTGATCAAGGGAGGCGAAGTGGCCTATGAAGCTCCCGTCGGCCTACATGCAGCCTTCTCACCACACACGCCAGTCAAGTTGACCGGGAGGTGGAGTGCGCTAGAGAAGCCTCCTGCAACGAGCGACGCCAGAGAAATTTGGGAACTAGCTCGCAATGCTGATTTCCAAGGCACGCGACCCAATCACTTCCGGCAAAGCAACGGCACTAGCCACGCCATTGAAGTACGTGCAGTGGCATTCCCTGAGGAGCATGGCTGGAAAGTCACCGGGACCGGCTGGATCCTCGTGGTGAAGGAACCAGGTGGAGTTCACAAACCCAAAAGGGCAAGCAAAAAGGCAACCGTAGGTAACCGATCTCCTGATACCTACAAGCTAGTTCGGGCGTACAGAGCTGGACCTTCCGATCTCATGTACCGGGCCCCCGAGACTCATGGACTTGAGAATAAATCCGTGGCGGTCCTGGGTTGCGGTGCCATCGGTAGCGTTCTTGTAGAACAACTTTGTCGGGCAGGAGTCGGTGAGTTCCATCTTCTGGACGAAGACACATTGGAGCCGGGAAATCTTGCCCGCCATGCAGGCGCTCTCGACACGATGTGTATCGACAAGAGCGCGGCCTTGGCACACCGGATCAGCCAAATAAATCCTTATGCAGACGCAAAGCCGATGAAATTCCATATTGGTCAAGCTGCGCTCGTTGAGGGCGAATCAGAAACTGAGATTCTGACAAGATTATTTAGCTCCGTAGACCTTGTCATTGACGCTACGGTAGAAGTCGGAGTCCAGCAGTACACCAGCCTTATCGCCCGAGACGTCGGAACTACGTGGATATCGCTTGAAGGATCACCTGGAGTTGGCGGAGGGAGTGTTGTTAGTATCCGGGCTGATTCCGACGCCTGCTTTGCATGCTTTCAGTGGCACCAATACGAAGGATCCATACCGGAGGCCACTGCAGTCGAGAGCGCGCTGGTTCAACCAATCGGTTGCGCGGCGCCAACCTTCACAGGTACGGGATTTGATCTTGCAGTCATAGCGCTGCAAGCTGCCCGAGTTGCTGTTGGCTCTCTCCTTAGTTCAAACCCAGCTGGCTACCCACAAGACGGGTATGACGCACACATTCTCAGTCTTCGTGAAAGGGATGGTCGGCCAATCCCGCCTACATGGCGGGGCTTTGCAGTTACAAGGCACCCGAAATGCAGTGCGCATGAGGTGACATGAAGGAAAGGTTCACCGTCGAGTGGGGTGAAGGTCTTAGATCTGCCCTTACCGCAGAGGCCTGCAACGCTTTTCCAGAGGAAACCGGCGGCCTCTTAATGGGCCACTGGCAAGATGGAACCGCCCTAATCACCCACGTGATTGGCCCTGGTCCTCAAGCAGAACATAAGGCCGATGCATTCACCCCCGACCGTGATTGGCAATACGGCGAAATCGATAAGCTCTTCGCTGCATCTAGGGGCAGCATCGAGTACCTCGGGGAGTGGCACACTCACCCTAAAGGGATTTCATATCCAAGTGAGACTGACATAGATCTTCTCACGTCGATTGCCCACTCACCGGAGAGTAGGTGTCCCAGGCCACTGATGTGCATTCTTTCCAGCCAGGCGAACAAAACTTGGACGGAGAGAACCTTTCTGTATGGGCCGGAACTATCCACTCTGGAGTCACCGTTCATTTGCTTGGACATCTGAGCGGGAAACTGCTGCAGCAAGCAGACGTCGTCAGGCACCAGATTGCACGGCTGGCACAGTTACGGGCGTATAAGTGGTGCCGTCGCGGAGCATAGCCCAAAGGACTTGAGTCGGCGTCTGGCAAGCGAGAGCATTGCTTGGATGTGCGATTTCCCTTCCACCCAATTTCGGTCGTAATAGCCGCGCGAAGCGGGGCAAGACTTCAGTGCCGAGAGCCCTGAGAGGTAGAAGACGCGTAGGAGCCGTCGGTCGTAGCGTCTGGGCCTATGGTGATTGCCGCTGATCCTCCCCGAGTCCCGGGGTGCGGGGGCCAGTCCGACAACTCCGGCGAACCGGTCGGCAGACTGAAACGCGGTAAGGTCACCGCCGGTGGCACCCAAGAATTCCGCTGCGAGGACCGGTCCGAAGCCAGGCATGCTCAGCAGCACCTCGCTGTGCTGGTGTTCGATGACTTTCTCGCTGATCAATGCATCCAGTTCTGCCAACTCCTCGTTAAGGGTGAGGATTTCACGGGCGAGGGCGGCGACGATTCCCTCCCCCATGTGTTGGGCGGGAACGATCGTGTGCTCGGATTTGGCAGCCTCTACCGCTGTGCCGGCAACAGCTGCCGAAGACCGGGGCCCCTGCCTCTTCAGCCAGGAGTGGATCCTTGTCTGCCCGGCGCGGCGGATTCCGTCCGGCGTGCGATGCCTGGTCAGCAGGGTTAGTGCGGCTTTGGACCGGCTGTAGTCGAAGGCCCGTTCCAGCGCCGGGAAGTATTCGAGCAGCTGCGCCTGCAGACGGTTGATCGCTCGTACCCGGTCCGCGGACTTGTCGGCACGGCGGGCAGTTAGGAGCCGCAGCCCTGTGCTGATCTCATCCCCCGCACGTAGGGTTTGCAGGTCAGTCCGCATTCGTGCCTGGTCGGCGATGACGGCTGCGTCCTTCGCGTCGGTCTTACCTTCGCCGCGGTAAATCTTGGAAGCGTGGTGCACCGTCCGGCCAGGAATGTACAGAATGTCCTGGCCATGGCCGACGAGCAGGGCAATCAGCAGCGCCGGTCCACCATGGTTCAGGTCGGTCGCCCAGACCACTTCCTCCCCGCCTGCCATCTCAAGGACGGGCGATGAGTTGGAGTAGGGCTGGTTCATCGTTCGGGACTCGTTGGGAGAGCAGACGGTTTCCGTCCGCGTCGATCACAACGCAGTGATGATGGGCTTTGCCGGCGTCGATGCCGGCCCAAAGTTGCACCAAGAACAGCCTCCAGTCTGTTGGATGGGTTAGAGCCCAGCAGATAACCGCGCCGTCGTGTCCTTATCCGGCGATCATGTCGCGTCTCTCAATTAGCGGTCGGGTCATCGCGGGGTGGCAGGCGGCCAATCCTTCGAAGCCGTCACGCGATTGTCCGGCACAGCAACCAAAGCCATACCCGCCTCCCCTGGGTAGCCACGACCCTACAACGGCCGAGGAACTGGTCCCGGTAACAACATAAGGACAGCAGCCAAAAAACGTCGTAGACACACAAGGTTCAGGAGGTCCGGAGCTCTGCGACGGTGCGCCCTGGACCCAACAGCCGGCCGCGCCAGCGGACGCCCAAAACAGTGCGAGCCCTGCGAGCACCATCTTTGTCCAGCCTCCCGTGCTCGGACGACCGGCCCAATCCGGGGCGAGGCCACCCACAACACGAACTTGATCGAGTAGGAGCGCCGGATCCTGATAGGAAGGACGTTGTGACTTCACCCGATGATGAGCTCTATGACATCCACAACCGGCCGGCCAACTGGGAACTGAGGGTGAACATGGCCCTCGGGCTGACCATCTATGTTGCCCTTACGGGTGTAGCGCCGCTCTTCCTCCTTCATTGGCTTGGGGTGCGTCAGTGGGCGCTGATCGGCATTCCCCTGGCCGGCGCGGTGACTGCAGTTTGGTTAGCTCTGAGGAGCCTGAAGCGCCGCGGCATTCAGGCCAAGGCCCTCTACGCAGCCCGCGGAGGGAACACCGCGGGAACGAGTGACATGCTCTTCGGCCAAATGAACTACAGCATTGAACCGGATGGCCGTTGGAAGTGGCCCGAGCAGAGGTACACCGATTGCTCCTAGACAAGAGCCGATGACAGCCAAGCGCCGGGCGGCACCCAACCCTGAGTTCGTTCTGCTGTACCGATCGGGGACGCCGACGTCGAAGATCGCGGCCTGGGCCGGTGTCGCGGAAACAACCGTCCGGTACCACCTGCAGCTCGCGGCGAAACAAGAGCCCGCTATCCGGGATGAGCACAAGGCGGCGTTGGCGCCGCCACAACCGCGGACCACCGAGGTGGGCTTGCGGAACCTTGCGGCCGTCCTGGCCTTTCACAAAGCCCAGGGGCGCGTGCCGATCGGCCACGGCAAAACGGCGCGGGAGCGCGCGCTGGCCTCATGGCTGGCGAACCGCCGCCGGGAGGCCAGCGAGGGGGCCCTCTCCCCCGTTTACCGGGAGGCGTTGGCAGTCATTCCGGAGTGGGATACGCCCTTGACCCGGAAGGCCCGGGATGCGGAGCGTTGGCAGCAGCGGCTCCAGGAGCTGCAGCGGATCCGGGCTGCCGGCGGTGAGTGGCCCCGGCACCAGAAGACGGACGACAGACAAGAGCGGACCCTGGGGGTTTGGCTGCATCAGCAACGGATCGACTACCGCGCCGGCAGGATGGACCCGACCAAGGAAGAACAGCTGAACCGGCTTCTGCCCGGCTGGCGGGAAGGCCGCGGCCGCCGCGGCGGCCGCAAACCCCGGAACGCGCCACGATAGGGCGCTTCAGCCAGGGCCGACGGACGCCCAGAGACTGCGGGCCCGCCGCCCACCTGTTTTAGGTTCCTGGCCCATTCGTTCGATGACGGCGGTGCTCCGCGGAGCGGCACTGGACCCAACAGCGAACCCCGCGCCCGCGGACGCCCGAATCTCTGGTGCAGCGCAGTTGGCCAGTGCTTTGCCCTGGCCCCTTCACGGACCCGGTGACCGACGGCTCTCCCCGTCGCGGGGAACCGGCGCGGGATCCGTGACACTGTGAGCTGCTTTCCCGTATCCGTGTCGTGGGGACCTCCGCCGCCCGGTCGTGTCTAGGGTCGAGGCATGGAAAGGGACGCGTCCGGGGAACTGAAAGGGCAGGCCTCGATCAATGAGCTGCTCGAGGAGCCCGTCGGGGCGGCCCCTGTTCAGCTGGTGCTGCCTATCCTGGTCCAGGTGAAGCCCGGGCTCTTCCGGCGTGTGTCCTGATTCTCCCGCCACGGCCCGGAGCCGTCTGCGCAACTGGTCGAAGGACGTGGCTTCTACGTGCAGGTGGCGAGGATGCCGGCGATCGCGTCGTGCTCGGCCTGGGTGATCCAGAGGTTGTATTTGGTTTTCACGTCTACCTGCCGGGTGGCGTATTCGCAGCGGAATGCCTTGTTCGGGGCAGCCAGGTGGCGGCGTCTTTGTCGCCCTTGGCGGCGTTGGTTGGCCCGTCGGCGGCCATGAGGTTCACCGGGTCGTTAGCGAGTTTCTTGCGCTGGTCGGCGCTCAGTTGCTGGGCACCTTTTTGCCAGGCGTCCGACAACGGGACGATGTGGTCGATCTGCACCGCCGTGCTGGTGTCCTGGCCGCGGACGAATTCGATCCTCGTACCGGTGTACTTGTCGGCAAGGGTGCCGGTGGTGACGACGCAGTTGTCCGTCCCGGGCTTGAAGGTCTCGTTGGTGAGGTCCCGGGCGAGAATGTCGTTGCGGGTGTCGCAGCCGTTATGGTCCGTATCGGCCCAGGCCGGCCCAAACGCCTCGCGGGTATACCCGGTTTTCGGTGCCCGGCCCTTCACTGGAAGGTGTTCCAGCAGAGCGGTGGCGTATGCTGCATCGTTGGCACCGGCCGGGCCCGGAGAGGCGGTATCAGTGCCGGGCGCGGACTCGGCGGCCTCAAGAGCCTGTGCGGCGGCTTCACACCCGGCCAGGGACCCCGCCAGCAGCAGGGCAGTCAAGGCGGTCAGTGTCTTTGCGGCGGTGTGGGTGATCTTCATGGTCCTCATGGGTAGCTAAAGATTCACGCTAGCGGCGCCTGCCGACACTCCCGGGGGAACCGGCAGCATGATGCCTGTCACACTCCGGCCCAGGCCTGCCGCCCACGCCCGGAAAGCTTTCCCGCGGGTGAGCCTTCATTCGCACCCCTTCGCTGGACGATCACGCGGCTCCCCACCCGACAGGCCTCCAGGTCGCGCTGCTCCTGTCCACGGTTGGGGGCAATCCGGGTTATCCACGGCTGGTCCTTCCTGGGAGCCCGGGGGAAGCTCCCGTCGGCAGTCGTAGCGGTGGGATAACCCGGACAGGATTGTCCCCGGCGGTGGGCAGCGGCCCTCCCCCGGCAGCGCTGGCAATCCCGCATCACATGCAATTCGCCCGGGGACTGCCGACTGTCTGCCCCTGCGCGTACACTCATTACTCGAACATATATTCGGATAAAGGTGTGTTGTGGGCGTTATTGTCGGTCCCTGTGTGATAGACGCGGGCGTTTCGTTGTTGTCGGTGCTGGTCTCTCCGGTGCCGGCCGCGGCGGGGTTCCCGTCGCCGGCGCAGGACTACTTTGATGGCCGGATCGACCTGAACGCGCACCTGATCAAGGACGTCACCAGCACCTTGTGGTGCGGGTGTCCGGGGAGTCCATGAGGGACGCCGGGATCAGCGACGGTGATGAACTGATCGTAGACCGGGCGCTGGAGCCTCACGATGGTGCCGTGGTCGTTGCGGTTCTCGACGGGGAGCTGACGATCAAGCGGCTGCGGATCACCCCTACAGGTGTGGTGCTGCAGGCGGAGTACCCGGCCTACCCCGACATCCATGTGCCGGCGCTGGCCGACCTGACCATTTGGGGCGTGGCAACGCGATGCCTGCACCGCGTTTAGGGCCGGCGATGTCTAAGCCGGTGTTGATGCGGCACATGCCGCAGATCGCCCACGTAGATGTGAACTGTTTCTACGCCTCCGCGGAGCGGGCGTTCGACCCCTCACTGGAGGGGAAGCCAGTGATCGTGCTGTCCAACAACGACGGTTGCGCTGTCACCCGCTCCCCCGAGGCCAAGGCCCTGGGGATCGCGATGGGTGACCCCTGGTTCAAGCTCGCCCCGCGTGCGAAGGAATGGGGCTTGGTCGCGCTGTCCAGCAATTACGAACTGTACGGGGACATCAGTGCCCGGGTGATGGAGCTGCTGGGCCGGTACTCTGCCTGGCTGGAGGTCTACAGCATCGACGAAGCCTTCCTCGGTGTCAAAGGCTCGCCGGCAGAGCTGCTGGCGATGGGCCGGTCGATGAAGGCGGCCGTCCGGCGGAACGTCGGCGTGCCGGTCTGCGTCGGGATCGCCCCGACGAAGACGCTGGCGAAGCTGGCCAACAAGTGGGCGAAGAACAACAAGGGCTTTGCCGGGGTGTGTCATTGGGATTCCGTTCCCGCAGCGGAGCGGGAGGCGTTGTTGGGTCGGCTGTCCGTTGAGGAGGTGTGGGGCATCGCCGGCAGGCTGACGAGACGGCTGAACGGGATGGGTATCTTCACGATCGCTGATCTGGTCCAGGCCGATCCGGTGGCCATCCGGGACAAGTTCAACGTCGTGGTGATGCGTACCGTCCTGGAGCTGCAGGGCACGCCCTGCATCCCTATGGAGGAGGAACGGATCGGGCGGGACCAGCTGATCTTTTCCCGGTCGTTCGCCAAGCCCATCACCACCGCGGCGGGCATCCGGCAGGTCATGAGTGTGTACGGGCAGCAGGCCTCGGCGCGGCTGGCCAAACACGGGCTGCAGGCCAAGGTCCTGACCGCGTTCGCCGGCACCTCACACTTCAACCCCAAAGACACCTCGTACCCGTCGGTGTGCGTGCCGTTACCGATGCCGACCGCCGACCCGGTGATCCTGACGAAAGCCGGGCACGCCCTCCTGCCCCGGATTGTCGAAGGCGTCCGATACGCCAGGGCAGGGATCATGGTCACCGACCTGCGCCCCAGCGGCAACCAGGCACCCCTGTCCCTGTTCGAAAACCCCCACGAGGAACGGCACATCGGCACCCTGCTGGAGGACGTCACCCGCCGCTACGGACGCGGGTCCATCGGCCTGGGCCATGGCGGGATCCGGGGCGGCCCGGATTGGACGATGAAACGGGACATGCTCTCCCCGAGATACACCACCCACTGGGGCGAACTGCCCCTCGTCAAAGCCGCCTGACCAACCCTCTGCACCATCCAGGAAGACAACAAGCTCATGACCATCACCCCAGAAGCTCCTACCCTCAATGCCCCGGTGGACGTTCGCTTCACCAAGGCCGGCACTCCCCTGGCCGTCCGGTACGACGGACGTATCTGGGCCGTAACCGAAGAACCTGTCCACTGGTTCACCAGGGACTCATGGTGGGAGACCCGCCGAAGCGTTCCCGTAGGCGTCGGGAACGTCGTCGACATCGAACACTGGCGTGTTCAGGTTCGCCTCGGCGGCTCCGACTCGCAGCTACGAACCTTTGAGCTGCGCCGGCAACCCCTAGCCGAGCAGTGGTTACTGGAGACCATCACTGACAGCTGAACCAACTCCTGCGTAGCGTAGGGCCATGGGAATCACGGCCGGGTTGCCGCCGGGGCTTGCACCGCCGGTAAAAGTCGCGCTGGCTCGCGCCGTGGACAAGATGCCTCGTGGTGGCGCGTCGCACAGGGACCTGCTGTTTGAACCCAAGTGGGACGGGTACAGGTGTGTTGCGGTTCGCGATGACCGCGGGGCCACGCTGTGGTCCCGGCAAGGAAAGGAACTGTCGGGGTACTTCCCTGAACTCTGCGCCGCGATCATTTCGGCCGTAACCCCGGGATGCGTGATCGACGGCGAAGCCGTGATCTGGAACCAGGGCCGGCTGAACTTCACCGCCCTGCAGCAACGCCTAGCTACGGGAGCAAAAACCCTTCCAGGGCTTGTAGCAGCGGCGCCAGCCAATTACGTGGCGTTCGACGTTCTGGCCGTTGCCGGTCACGATGCCCGGACCCTGCCTCTGAGCCAGCGGCGGGCGCTCCTTGAAGAACTCGCCAACGGCTGGAATCCCCCACTGTCCATCTCGCCCACCACCACGGACCTGGACGTGGCGGCACAGTGGTTCGAAGACCTGCCACCCACAGGGATCGAAGGGCTGGTCATCAAAGATCTGAATGAGCCCTACACGCCCGGTGCCCGCTCGTGGCTGAAGCTTAAACACAGAGAAACCCTGGACATCATCTGTGGGGCAGTGATCGGACCCATCCGCCAACCCGGAGAAGTCGTTGCCGGCCTCATCCTGGATGGGAAGCTGCGGATCGTGGGACGGTCCACGCCACTGAAGGCGAGGGACAGCCGGGAACTGGCGCGGTGGCTGCACCCTCCCGTGGGTGACCATCCCTGGCCGGCCAGGGTGAAAGGTACGGCTTTGGACAGGTTCAACCGGGACAAGGAGCCTGTGGCCCTGACGCTCGTTGACCCCGTGGTTGTTGAGGTCTCCGCTGACACCGCATGGTCTGGAAGTTCCTTCCGGCACCCCTTGCGGCTACTCCGCGTGAGGCCGGAGCTGTCCCCTGCCGACGTCGCGCTGCCGGACCGGCTTCACGCGGGTTAGCGGTCCGTGCGGATCACTAAGAGGTTTTGCCCTTCTTCGAGAAGCGCATAGAGGTTTTCCCGCGCTTCTTCATAAGTGTCGCCTGCCGCCTCGATGTGGTTGTAGCTTCCGTCCGGGTTGGTAATGGTGCCGGTGAGTATCACCGCATGAGTCTATTTGGCTGCAGGCTCGGCGGGCTCGATCAGCTCTGGCCCGTTGTTACGCACACTGTTGACCCGGGAGCTGACAATCCGAGGAATTAAGGTCGGTTCCGGCAAGGAGTCCAGCAAGTGCTGGATGTCGCTCTTGTCGGTCAGGTCCGGGTCGAGCCATTCCGCGAAGCGGTCCCGCGGGATGATGACCGGGGAACGGTCATGGACGTGCCCCAGGGCGTCCTGGGTGGTTGTGGTGAGCACAGTGCAGCTGAGCAGCCATCGTTCCGGATCATCCTCGGGCAGCGAAGGGTCAGCCCACCACTCATACAGGCCGGCGAAACCCAACAGCGGCTCATTCTCCGAGTACAGGTAGTTCGGGATCTTCTTCCCGTCCTCGGTCTTCTGCCACTCGTAATAGCCCTCAGCCGGCACGATTGCACGGCGCTTCACCGCAGCCTTCCGGAAAGACGGCTTCTCCAGGATGGACTCGCTGCGGGCGTTGATCAGCTTCGAGCCGATCTTGACATCCTACGCCCAGGACGGCACCAGACCCCAGCGGGCGATCAGCAGATGCCGGTCAATCGTGCCCTCATCCAGGCGTTCGGCAACCAGCGGCACAGCCTGAGTAGGTGCCACATTCCAGCTCGGCGGCGGCGGGCTGCCCTCCACCTCCTTGGCGTCAAAGTAGTTCAGGAGGTCACTCGTGGCCTTGGACATGACGTATCTGCCGCACATAAGCCCATTCTGCCTGACGCGTACTGGCCATTATCTGCCCATCGCAAGACACGATGGCTCCTAGTACTTACCAGCGTGTTCCAGGTAGAGGCCCTCGGGCCGGGCATCACGGTATGCCTCCACCGCTGCCTGGACAGACGTGTCCTTCAGGTCGAGAGAGTAGTAAATGTCTTTGATCTTGATGATTGACTCGATGCGCTGGTACTCGTCACCGTGTGCCTGCGCGTAGGCCGCCAAGCCCTTGAGCTTCGGCACTGAGTCACTCTGGTTCTGAGCGTGCGGGTCCAGAATCGACGCCACGACGCCGTCATCGGTCTGGTGGAAAAATACGAAGTCTGGGCTGACGCCGTGATGCCGCCGGTTCATGAAGTAGGGCACCTTCAGCGAGCTGGGGCCACCCGTTGGGTTGCGGTACCACGCAAGGCACCTAGAATCAGCCAGCTCAGTGTTGAGGACGTGAATCTCCCACTCGTTGAGTTTTACAGGGTAGTCGCCGGTCGGTGAGGAAAGAATATGTCGTGGCCATACCACTTCAGCCACCGGGAACGGTTTGTTGTCGGGCAAAGAGATGACCGACTGCTCCGGCTCGGTCGCCTCAGACCGCACCTCGTCAATCTGCGATTTCAAGGCCGAGGGTGCCTTGTTAATCTGGGTCTGGTATTCCTTGAACCATTCGACGATGGTGGCGTTGGCGACCTGTTCGAGCTTCTCCCTAACGCCCGGCTGGTGCGCCACGACTGCCACGGACATCATCATCGTGAATGTGTCGCCATCGACTCCGTAACGCTCATTCAGGTAGGCGTTGGCCATTGTGCGACCGATCCGCCGCTCCGCTTGGGCGAACAATTGCTCGACACCCTTGCTGTCGATCTCGACTTCCTCTAGCTGGTCAATCTCCAGCACGGCGTTACCGTCGAACAGCGTTGTGACTTCGTTTTCGATGAAGAAATGCGCAAGTTTGTCGGCCGCTCCCTGGAAGGAGTCGCTTTCGTCCAGCTGAACGCGCGTCTCCCTTAGAACGTTCAGAAGCCGCTCATTGGCAATCTTGGTGGCACCCTGCAAAACAGCGTTCTTGCCACCGCCCGTGAGCAACGTGGCAAAATTCTTGAGCCGGTCAACCTGCGTCCGGTACTGGAAGCCGGGAATCACATACGACGGCAGGCTAATCAGCAGCTCGAAGATGGGCTCGTCGATCTTCGGGTTGCGTACCAAGCGAACGGTCTCGTTCGTGAAGACCGTAACACCAGTGGCTCCCGGATTCTCCTCGTCCTCCTGCTCGCCTATTACAATCGGTTCTTCGGCGGCTTCCGGTTCGGGACTCGCCGTGCCGGCAGCGATTTTCGTATCCGTCCCTTCATCCTCAAAAAACGCGGCATTGAGATCGCGTTCGACTTCCTGCTGGCGCAGCCGCTCATCACGCAAACCCGTGTTGACGGTTGTGGCCCGCTTGGCCAGAGTACTGCCCGCCAGAGTCACCTCAGTGCTCGGGATCGGCGGCAGTAGCCCCGGGAGGGCTTCCGGTTCCTCGACCTCAGGGTGCACCCATTCTTCGCGAAAGGTGTCGTCACCCAGACGGAGGCGGTCCTTAATCTTTTTGACGCCCTCCTTGTTGAAACGAGGCAGGAAGCAGTGGACGTAGTTCAGCGCTTCGTTATGGTCGACGCGCCGGGCCAGAGGAGTCCGGATCATGCGGCCAATGATCTGGGTAATGGCGTCTTGGTCCTCAACTTTCCGGTAAGACAGCAACACTTCAGCGCGCGGGCAATCCCAGCCGGTCGTGATTGCCTGCTTGCAGAGCACCACTCGGATATCGAGATCGTCCTGAATGTCCTCGGGATTGGAGTAAGGGATGGCGTAGCTCCCGACATTCAGTACGCCGTGCTCACCGAACGTGTGGCAGATATTGCGAGTCTTGAGACCCGGCCAGGCTTCCAGTACGACGTCGATGATCCCGGTCAGCTCGTCATCCGTCGGGACGTTACCCACTTGGATGACCAGTGCCGGAAGCACTTGCGGCTCACTGTTGGCTGTGGAGTAGGCCGCCCACTCCGCCTCGTACTGCCGCACCGTCGCCACAGAGTGACGAAGCAGCGCAGACTCGTTGAAATTGGCCCCAAGATGCTCCGGCCTCGCCAGCACGATGCCGTCCTTGAGCAAACCCGATGCTTGCACCTCCTCGACCCCAATGCGGGTCGGGCGAACGCGGCGATGGATCGTATCCATGGCTTTTTCGAAGCGCTTCGGGGTTGCCGTGATGCCGACTATGACGGGCGCTGCTGGTCGGCCCGTCTTCGCGCCCCCGATAATCCTCGACACGATCGTGTCCCTGGAGCGCTCAGCCTTCATACCGACATGTGCCTCGTCGATCATGATGACGAACTTGTCAGGCTTGGTGTCGATCGTGTTCGACAAAGTTTGCCAGAACGAATACTCCCGCAGATCGCCCTGGCCCGCCTTGGATAGCCTGGCGCTCGAGTTCAGTTTCTGAACGTTGAGGAAATATACCTTGCCGCTGTCGAGCACCTTCTGGTCAAACGTCGGTTCAATGATCTCAATGGTGCCGTGCGAGATCTTGTCCGACGCGGTCAAGAATTTGCGCGCCGTCTGCTCGTTAAGGGACGGATCGTCTGACACCCAGAGGAAGGTCCAGTCCGGGTTCGCGACAACGTCTTCGGCGCCGAAGAGCGCAGTCTCGATCACAGCGGCAGCGATAACCGTCTTGCCTGAGCCGGTGGGGGCCGTCAGTTGCACCGCAGTGACCCGCTCGCGGCCGGTCTCGACGTAGCGCTCGAGTGAGTCGCCGATGTCTTCGAGAACATCGCGTTTGGCAACTGCTTGGTACCCGCGGAGTTTGAACTTCATGGAGTTTTAGCCCTGCCTTGTGTTGATTTCAAACGACTGAAGATAGTCCGAGTACAGCCGGACTGAGTCGATCCGTTGGTCGATTTGAACGTTGATGGCCTCGAACTCGGCCTGAGAGTTCGTGACGATGAAGACGGACCGGACATCGTCACGCGCATTGACGGCGTCCACGAACGGCTCCCACTGATCGATGTCGGTTAGCAGGCCGTAGTAGCCCTTCTTCGGGAGTGCCCAGCCGTCTGCTGGCAATTCGTCTATGCGCTCCCCTTCGGCACCGGCGCGCAGCCACAGGATCGGAGCGATGGCCGCGAACGCGCGCCCGAGACGCACCAGATGATTGTCCTCATAGGTCAGCTTGAAGAACTCAACATTTTCCTCGAAGCCTTCACTTATTGGGAATTCGTCGATAAACCGATAAGTGCCCTTGATCGGCGTCCCGGTCGCAGTCTTCCCCGTGATCGCAGCCTCAAGGCGCGGCTTGGTGATGTATTCGAAGATTCCGAGTGCTTCGTAGTCATCGTCCCCCGGCTCGCAGCCTTGTTTCCGCAGCTGCTTGTCTTCTTCGTCCGAAACAGCATTGTTGGTGACGATGATGGAGCGGCGTTTCCCGCCGTCCTGACGATTGAGGCGCATCACGGCATGTGCCGTTGTGCCGGACCCACCGAAGAAGTCCAGGACCAACGCCTCCGGATTCTCCTTGACGAAGAACCTGAGGGTGTCTTCCACAGCGTAGAGAGACTTCGGGAATGGGAACTTACGGCCTGGGATGAGCGACCTCAGCAAGGAGCTGCCGTAGGTGGCTGCGTCATGTGACGCCTGGTTCCAGACTGTCTTTGGGACGACCGATCCGTTCTCAGATCCGCCCCGCCGCTCCAGAATCAGGGCACCGTTTGCATCCTTGCCCAGCACCGCGATCTCACCTGAGGCGATGCGGTCCTTGATTGCCTGATAGCAGTAGTTAATGGCCCAACGGCCAGTCTTCTTGTTCTTCCGACCGAGCCGCGCGGTTCCCTCTGCCAGATTTGCCACAAAGAGGCCCCGACCAATCTTCCAACGTCCTTCACTTCCATCGGAGCGGATCGGCCAAACGGCAACTGTTCCGGGAGGCGGCGTGACTGTTTTGCGGTCCACCGTCGGCGGCAGCAGCGGTTCACCAACCGAATGAATTCGACTGGCCTCCTCATCGACGAAGAAGGTAAAACTGGTTCTCCCTATCTATACGGCGAGCATTCGTACCCCGTCGCAGCATCGAATCCCAGATGGCTCCGCCTGCATCTTCGGTTTCGGCATCAGGATCATCATCGTCAGCGTCTCCAACGAAGAGCATGTCGGTCTTCATCCGAGCCGCCTCAGCCTCGCCCAGGAAAACAATGAAAAGGTATTCGTCCACACGGGCGAACCCACCTCCGCGGGGGGATCCAGATGGATTTGTCACGCTCGTGACCATTTGGATAGTGCACCCACGGAAGACTTGCTCGAGCAAGAGCCCTGCACGCAGGTATTCTTTCTCGTCAATCGTGAAGATGAGCACCGACTTCTTCGGGTTGAGCAGACGCCTCGCCAGAACAAGCCGCTTCTCTATGAATGACAGCCACTTGGAGTGGCGGTACTGATCCTTCTTGTCGACGTAGTCGTTGTTATATTTCCAGTCCTTCGCTCCGGTGTTGTAGGGAGGATCAAGGTAGATGACATCGACCTTCCCTTCATAGGGATAGAGAAGCATTTCAGTGGCGTGAAAGTTCTCAGCGTTGATGACCGTGTGAAATGGCTTATCGCCACCTCGCTTGACCGCCCCGACACTCTGAAGGCCCGGATAAATTGGATCGCCGAACTCGCGAATAACGACGAGATCCGCGACCGGCGCAGTGACACGTTCAACGTGGTCACTGTTCCTTACGAGCACCGCATTGCCATCGTCCAGCCTCAACACTGTCCAGATCTCCAGCACTGAACCGTCCTTGAAGACAACCTTGTCCCCACGCTTTACCTCAAAACCAGGCAGCTGAACGGTCTCCGGCCGATGCTCTTCAAACACCAGGCCAAAGCTCGTCTTGGCATGCAGCCGAGCGATCTGCTCCTCAATCGCGCCCCTGAGCTTCTCGTCCGGGATCATCGCGATCAGCGTGTCGAGGTGTGCCACCCATTACTCCTTGAAGTCAGTCAGGCCAACGCCGCCCCGTGAGGCACCGCGCGGGCGTAATCGACTTTACCCGCCGCCGGCTGCAGGTTCGGTCGCTGACTCACTGGCCACCCTGCAGAAGCGGACGCGACGATTACTGGGCCATTGACTAACCGCAGTTTCTCCCAAATTTTTCTGGAACACGGTTCCGTCTCGGGCTGCCGAATTACCCTGAAGGCATGGCTGAGTCTGGAATTGAATCTCCCGAGCCGCATTGGCTGATGAGGATGCGTCAGGCCGCTAAGCAGCGGCCACGGACACGGTTCGTCAAGATCCGATGGATCGAACTGCAATACCTGCTTCGTGAGTGGGATGCACTTTGGCTTGCCGCCGGTCCTGCCATGCGCGAACGGCTCCGTAAGCTGCGCGAGACCGATGACTATACGTACCTGTCACTTCAGGAAATTAACGCCCTGCAGGCAACGCATGAAGATGAGGCCAGCGCTTAGCATCTCTGGCTGCAGCTGCGCCGGCCGTAGGTGCGGCCTGTCGGGCTTTGCCTTATGCAAGGGCATCCCTAGAGCTTGTCTATCCAGGTATCTTCCTCGCGGTTATCCCATGCCGATCCGGTGGCGGTTAGGTTGCGACCACGCACACCGGTGATGCGCTGAAGAATTCGTCGAACCTCGACGGCCTTTAGTTCGCGAAGGCTTGCGACCTCACGGACAACGACTGATTCAATCAATGCCCTGCGTTCGTCCTGGCTGGACACCCCGGCCTCCTCAAAAGCAGCACGAATCTCCTCAATCTGCCCCGGCTTGATCGGAAGAGGAGCAAGGACGTTGGAAGATGGGGCGGACTCATCTATGTCAAAGAGGAAGGAAGGCTCGTCGTACACGGACATCGATGATACTGCCAGGACAGAGGTAGGCAGTTCGTCTGCTGTCCGACATGTCCGTCGGCGACTCCTCCTCCAGCATTGCCAGAATGTTGGGGCGGGTCGCTGCTGCACCCGGTGTTTCGTTAGTCTGGATTAGCTCTTTGTGTCGCCGATAGGCCGGCCGACAATCGGGCGGGCTATCCCTGCGGTGGCGTCGTTGAGGAAATCCTCAAAATGTGAAGTGGGCATCTCAGGCTCGCTTCCTTGGCCTTGCATTCCTGAACTGCCGTTTGGCTACAGAAGTGTCCCGGCAACGGCGGTTGGCCGTCGAAGCAGGGAACCCTGCCTGCAAGACAACAGCGGCCTTCGACGGTACAGCGGGGGGAACGGAGCCCAAATCGCACGGCTCCCCATGGCTGCAAACTGCGCAGTCAGAAATGGTCGTTATCGACCCGCTCAGTTCAAGCTCGAGTGCCGCAGGGTGTGGCCTTGCGGCCGCGCTCCCCTACTGGCACGGCGCGCCTGCTTTTCTCAATCTCTGTATCGCTACTAAGCCGTCCTTGATCGAATAGCTTCATCGGGGTAACTTCACGCCTGGGCCTGCGGCGTGAAGCTCTCCTTGCTCGTTGGATAGCATGAGTCATGGCTTGGACGATCGCATAGTTGTTGCTCCATTGTGCCCCTAACTCGCGTTCATGCCATAAGACATGCCATACGTACTATTAGACGGGACGCCGATGCTCCTACTCGAACACCTGTCCGGGGCACAACGAGGCAAGTAGTTTGAGCTCTCACATGAACTGATGTGTTAGAAGCCATTGGTAACAACATGTAATGACGCACATGTGGCATAGCAGGAGAAGCGGCGAGAACACATGCGTGACACCACACGTGGCGCAAAGCGTTGTCCAAAGCATGAGAAACAACAGGCTTTCTAGTAGGACAAAAAATAGGACCCTTCGTGGCGCATAAAGCGCGACCAAACACGTCTATGCAAGCATCGCGTCTTGCCTCCCTAACAACGCACCGTGACATGGTGGGCATTGTGCGACGCACTGCCTGCCCTCGCATGCGTGTCACTACCCGTATCCAAGGTGGAGTGCACATAACGTTGAGAGCAGGACAGCATTCCAGTCGATAACTAGGAGACCATTCGGCCGATGGCACGATCACTGCAGACCCCCGTAAACCCGAGATCGCAAGCGACACGCGCCATTGACCGCGTCATCTCTCTGGCAAACGGCAAAGGTGGAGTTGGCAAAACGACCACCGCGGCCAATGTCGGCGGGTATGTGGCACTGGCCGGATCTCGCGTGTTACTGATAGACCTTGACCCCCAAGGCGATCTGGCCCGAGACCTCGGATATGAACGGCAAACAGGCAGGGAGTTTTTTCAGGCTCTCATCGCCGGCACGACGCCGTTGATCCTGCGCGACGTGCGGGAAAACCTCGACGTCATTCCCGGGGGCCAAGACCTCGAAGACATTCAGGGCCTCATGGTTTCCCGCTCGAGCAGGTCCGACGCCGGCGACTTCGGCGACATGCTTTACGCCGTCCTGGCGCCCCTGGCAGATGACTACGACTTGATTCTTATCGACACCCCGCCGGGGGAGCGGATTCTTGTAGAAGGCGCCTTCGCAATTTCCAGCGCTGTCGTCATCCCCACCCGCTCAGACGATGCGAGCATCGACGGCGTCGAACGTGTAGCTCGACGGTTTATGGCCGTCCGCGACCGGAACCCATCGCTGCAGTTGGCTGGCATTGTCCTGTTCGGTGTTGGACCACGCTCTCTGCGCTTGGAACGAAGTGTCCGGGACACCCTAGAAGAGATGCTTGGCACCGTTGCCCCGGTCTTTGAAACTCGTATCAGGAATCTTGAGAGCGCAAGCGCCGACGCCCGCCGTAAGGGTTTACTCTTCCACGAGCTTGAAGGTGCCGTTACGGACGCTCAAAAGAACCGTCTGAAAGCGCTCCGTGCAGGAGAAAAGCCCTCGGATGGGTTCTTCTCCCGCAATGCCGGGGGGCTTGCTGAAGAATATGAGCAGCTGACAGGCGAAATCCTCGCCCGACTGAACGAAATCGAAAGCGGGAACCAGGCATGAGCGGCAGGCAAAGCCTCGCCGGGGCATTCGCGCCTGTAACGACTACCCGCGGTGCAGCACTCCAAGGCTTGTTGGCTCCAAAGCGGGGGAGGGGAGCCACTGCCGCGGAACCAAGGCCCGAAGAGACTACGGAGGCACCGGCCGAAGGACTGGTCCAAGCGCCGCCAGCAGAAACACGCGACCCGGCTGGAACGAGATTACCTGCCGGGGGCCCGCCGACGGATAGTCCGCCCACTCAAAAGAAACGCCTTAGGGAGACGCGCCATGACTTGGCAGGGGAGCGGGAGGAGCCCGAAACCGCATCTGCCAAGGCCTCAAAGGACGCTGGTGGGCAGCAACCTGTTGCTAAAAAGGCAGCTAACTCGACCCGAGCTTCCCAACTGGTTTCGGGGGCACTGCGCAATGTAGGAGTCTACTTACCTCCGGAGCTCCTCGCTCAAGTAAAGGACGCCGTTTACCAAAAACGGACGACGTACGCAGACTTGCTAATTGATGCCTTCGAAGCGGTCGACGACAAGCAGATCGCCAAGGAGTTCACCACGGAGACCGTACTAACCAGATCGGGCATGCCGCGCCGAGCCCCGCGGAAGCGAGGAGAGGCGGGCATTCAGATCCAGCTCCGTCTCGACGGCTTGCAAGTGGCCTGGCTCGATGAAAAGGTCACGGAATTCGACGCACCGTCACGCAGTGCCTTGGTCTCGATCGTGTTCAAGCTATATATCCAGGATTCATCGGAGTGATGTTGCTGCATCTTCCGACTTAGGGCGCAAGGGGATAAATCCCGCCTTTGTTATGGCTTGAACTATGGCATGGCTTATGGCACGAAATCGGAAACCACCGAGGTGAACAGGCCGCAGCGCCAACGGAACTGACATCTACCAAGCCTTGACCTAGACCTTATCCGGTTCTACGGAAGGCCATGTCGGACAACGACCATTCGTCAGGTGGCCCCTCAAACATGTCCCACGGATAGTCATCGTCGGGGGAGAGCAGCTCGGCGACGGTGTTGAGGTTTTTAGCGAGCCATTCGCGCCAGATGATGCGATCGTTGCGGTAGCGCTGTATCTGAACAGCAACAGCTTCCAAGACCCCGAAGTGTTCCGCGAGCTGCCTCAGTGAGGTCGCGGCGACGGTGAACCATGAGCGCGCGCCGTCGCGTGTAATAAGGTTCCAGCCGGCGAGGACTTCGAGGGCTTCATGTACCGCAGACCGGGACAACCTGGTAACGCTGACGATTCCGGTGGTGGACAGGCCGGGGGAGTGCTCCAGTGCTTCGTAGACGAATGCCGCCGGCAAACCCAGTTCCCGAAAGACCGGCCGGAGGGCGTGGATCTTACCTTTCTGCCAGGTGGCGTCTTCAGCCGCGATCTTGAGCTCCTCGGGGATGGTAAGCATGTACAAGTCGCCCTTTGTTCCACGGGCTTCTTCAATCAAGGTGACCATAGGATCCTTCTCGGAACGTAACTCCCGCAGGTGAAGACCTACGGTGGTGTGATCGAGACCGGTGGCCACGGCAATGGAGCGGACGCCAAATTCGATGAAGCGCGATGCTGTCATATGGGCTGCCTCTCCCAGCGCCCGCAGCACCATCCTTCTGGCCATCCCTGTCCTGGATTGTTGGTAGTTCACTTCCCTGATCCTGAGCGCATTTCGCCAGGTCCGGATGAACCGATGCTCTGCATCGGGATTTGAAGTTGGGTTTGAACCCTTTATCCCTGCCCCCTGTGTATTTGGCTGGCTTGTGGGGGATCTGCGGACATTGTCTTTCCCGTCTCCAGTGGTCGGGTTTTTGCTGAGGTAGGTGAGGGCGTTCATCCAGTCCCGTCGCAGGGCTGGGAGCCGGTGCCGGGCGGTGTACCGGGCGTAGAAGGAGGCAAGCCCGGGCCAGGTTCCCTGCAGCATCCGACGTTCCACATCGATCAGCTCGAGGCCGGCCGCTGCGGCGCCAACAATGACCGCCTGTCGTGCCTCGGAGTCTGTGGCGTAGCTGTTCGAGTCGTACAACCCCGTCTGTGCGAGTACCTGCATGGTCCGGGACATGCGGCCAGCAGAGTGGTTGGTCGCGGGCGGGTCGGATGTGACAGGCGTGAAGGTGTCCTCCTGGCGGAGGGCCCGGACTGCCTTGATCTCGGCGGCCAGGTCCTTGGTCATCGCCGCCCAGACCGTTGGACTGTTGGGACGGCGGACGATGTCGTAGGCCATGGACAAGCTCATTGCCAGCTCCTGGTAACCGCCGCGCTTGTGCGGTGAGCCGGGAGTTCGCATGCAGCCGTGGAGCAGGTTCTGGTGCGGGGTCTTGTCCAGGGTCCGGTAGCGGGTGCCCAGCGCCTCGACAAGATCACGCGCTTCAGAGAAGGCGACCCGCTGCGCCAGCGGGACGTAGACGTGGCGGCCGCCGTTGGGGGAGTAGTCCTCGATCCAGCGGGCACCCACCGAGTGCAGCCAGGTCTCGACGGCTCGAACGTCGGCCTGAACCCAGTCCTGGCCAGCTACTGAGGAGTCGAAGTCAAGGAAGATTGCAGCGCAGGTCCCGTCCTTACCAAAAATCCGGACCGCGGCCGGAACAGAAGGAAGAGCCTCCGTGAGGTTTCGTTCATGTTTTTGCGGATACGACTTGCCCGCGTCCTTTGAAAGCCGAACCCGCGGCTGGCCGGCCAGCCGCGGTGTTAGAGCTGCCCATGCTTTAGATGCTGTGTCTCGTTGATTTGACACGCCTCTAGCTGGGCATGCTGGAAGCACGGAGATGTACTGATGTACGATGTGAGTAATCCTTTCGGGGATTGAGGTACGAAAAAGGGCCGATCCTGCCAGATCGGTTTTATAGCAACACAAGGGATGGCCTTCTCGGGCCCTCCACGACTTACAATCTGATCCGCCGGCAAGCAATCCAGAGGGTAAGTCTCAAGCTTCGAAGGCCCGCCTAGTGCGGGCCTTCTTTTGTTATGAGGCGATGCGGATGGGCAGCTCCTGCTGATAGTCGTCCTGGTCGAGGGCGGCCAGATCTTCCTTCAGTTGTGGCTCGACAACGGACAGAAGGTATTCCGTGACGGTCAGGCCCTTATGGGCTGCCACTTTGGCGATACCGTCAGCGGTGGGTTCGGGTGAGCGAAAACCAATGAACTTACGCAGGCCTTTGCTGGGGCGCCCGCCGCCTCGATTAACTGCTACTGCCGTCATTTGCTTGTCCTTTGATTTTGTAGCCGCGTAAACGGCTACAGCTTCATCGTTGTATTGCCTGCCACCAAGACGACTTGCATGTCCCTGCGACTGCTCTGAAACTATCACCGGCCAGTAACGCCTCTCAGGATTTGTTTTCAGAAAACGGGAGCGTGTCGCCTTTGTGACCTGCTGCTTTGGCCTTCTTAGGGTGGGGAGCATCGGCGGAGCGTGGCTTAGAAGCCCTTGGCCACGGCGGCCGCGGCGGCGAGCCAGGCGCGTTGGGTGGGGGGTTGGAGGGCGTCGTAGCGGATGGGTCCGTTGACCAGTGCGGGGTCGTAGGGGATGCGGACCACAGCCCGTACGTGCGGGGTAAAAGCCCCGGCGATCCTTTGGGCTTCGTCTTTGGCGCGTTTGAGCGCGTCGCCGCTCATGCTTCGTTTGGCGTCGGTGGATTCGGAGACGATGACGACGGCGTTGCGGGCCAATTCGGCATCGTGGCCGCCCCGGGATTCGAGGGTTTGGAGGGTCAAGCGGGCGGCTTCGGCGCGGTCTTCGATGGCTGTGACTGGGACGACGAGCTGGTTGGTGTGGTGGATCATGCGGCGCCAGTTCGCTGCGCGAGCGGTGTTTCCGGAGTCCATGACAATGAGCCGGTAGTAACGGGTAAGGACCTGATGGGCGATGTCCACTTCTTCGGCGGTCACTTCGTGGTCGCCTTCGTCGTTTTCGTCCGAGCGCAGGACATCGAACTTGTCTGCCGTCTGGTGGTGGACGAACCGGGCGATCTCGGCTGCCTGGGCGCTGGGTGAGAGCAGCGCTTGGGATGAGTCGATGAGGTCCAGGACGCTGTTGTCGTGCCCGCCCTTCTCGGTGCGCCACCCGAGAGTTCCCTGGGATTCGTTGTTGTCCCAGGCCACGGTCGCAGCTCCGCTGTAGCGGGCGAGGATCGCGCTGAGCATGACGACGGTGGGTGTCTTGTTCGCGCCGCCCTTGCGATTAACGACGGCCACGGTCCGCGGGCCGGGCCAGTGCTGGCTGACGGTGCGGATGTCGTCGCGTTCGGCCAGCTCTTCGGGGGAAGGGTCCATGCGGAACCCGAGGCGGCTAAGGGCGCCGCGCCAGCCGCGCGTGGCTGGCTGCAGCACGGGCGCGCTGACGAGGAACGACGTGTCTTTGAGGCTGCGCCGGGCAGCAGGCTCAGCGGCCGCTGCTGGGGAGGCCGTGGCGGTCTCCTGGGCGGGCGCGGCCGTGATAGCCCCAAAGGTCACCGGCGTGTCACCGGCTGGTTGTGCGGGCGATTCCTCGAGGCCAGGCACGCCGGGAGTTGGAGCGGGCGCGGTTGTGGCTTCGGCCCGCTCGGGTGAAGGGGCGGCCGGAACGGGCGAGGCCTCCTGCCCGCTTCGGGAGGTGGGCTTGATCGGGGTTGCTTCGCTGACGACGCCGTCAGGGGAGACGATGATGAGGCCTTGGCCGTCGGGGTCGGTGGTGCTGACGCGGACGGGTCGGCCGAGCTGGACGGCGGTTTCGGTGATGAGGCGCAGCGCATCGTTCAGGACGGCAGCTTCGTCGGCGGCCTCGATCGCGTGGGAGGTTCCGTTGATGGTGACTTCACCGGTGCCGTTGGTGCGGAGAACGGCGTTGATCTTGGGGAAGTCGAGTGCTTGGGTTTCCATCATCTGTCCTTACTTTGTGCCGTTCGGGGGTGTGAAGCGGTTGACCTGCCAGGGCTTATCGGCGGCACTGCGGAGCAGCTGAACGTCGTAGTCGCCGGCATCGGTGGGGAACACAACATGGCAGCCGAACCCGTTGTTCTCATCGATCTTCAGTTGGCCGGGTCCGGTGACCTTGGTGGCCGGGATGTTGGCGGGGTCCACGTATTGGTAGTCGGCGGTGGCCTGGACGGTGAGGACCTCGCCGAGGTCCTGGATCCATTCCTTGTCCGTGACGGTGGGGCGGGCGTAGAGGGCCATGGCCTTGGTCGCGGTGTCCAGCGCGGATGTCTTGCTTGCCTCGTCCCAGCCGATGCCGAGGGTGGCCGGGGCTGTGCCGCCGGGGGCCTGGGACTTACCGCCGGCGCTGAGGGTGGCCGGTGCGGCGGTGGACGTGCCGGGTGCTGGTTCGGCGGGCGTGGTGCTGGCTGCCGGCGCGCACGCGGTGCACAGGAGCAGTGCTGTGAGGGCTGTCAGGGTGCGTTTCATGGTTTCTCCGGTGTGTTGCTGCCGGGCAGGTAGAGAAAGGCACTCGGTGTGCCGTTCCGGACGGTGCGGGTGTAGTAGGTGTGGTCGTTCGGGGCGGGGTTGCCGTTGTAGCCCTCTTCGAGGAAGCTGCCGTCGCCGTTGACGGCTTTGACGATGGCGACGTGGCCGTAGGTGCTGTCGGCGCCTCCGGCACCGGGGGAGTACCAGACGACGGCGCCGACGCGTGGCGTGGTGCCGGTGGGCCAGCCTTTGGCCTCCCAGCCGTCCTTCCAGGTCAGGGCGGAGCCGAGGAGGGCGCCGTCGGGCCGGAAGGTGCCGTTGAGCGCCTTGTAGGGGGCGTTGGTGCTGCCGAGCTGCTGGTTGATGCGCCAGAGGGCGAAGTCAACGCATTCGCGGTTGAACATGCCCAATGGGGATGCGGCGTAGATCTGGGCGGTGCGCCAGGGCAGGTCATCGCCTTTGCCGGATTCGCCGGGGATGCCGCAGGAGCTGGTGCCGCCGGCGTCTGTAATCTTGACCTCGCCCAGGGCTGCGACGACCTCGACAGCTGCGGGCCAGTAGGTCTGGTAGTGGAACGGGTCGGCGTTGCGCTGGACCCTGTGCGCGGCGGTGGCGGGGTCGAGCTGTTCCCAGCCGTTGATGTTCTGCAGGGCCTTGAAGAAGTTGGTGGCGGCGGCGGCGGGGTTCATCCGGTCCTGGTAGGTGCCCCAGGCGCCGTTGTCGCGCTGCTGGAACAGGCCCCGGGAGTCGGGGCCGGGGACGTCGCCGTGGTCCAGGATGCGCAGTCCGGACTCTCCCATGGCCGTCATGACCCCGATGGTTTGCCCCCGGACGGACAGGCCAAGGGATTTGCCGGCGTTGATGACCAGGGCCGCGTTCTTCAGCTGCTCGCCCTCATAGCCGGCGATGGCTACTTTGGGCAGCTGATTCGCGTCAACGCTGACGCCGGGGCCGGTCGGTGAGCACACGTCGGCCGCGGCCTGGGAGCCGCCGCCGAACAGGATGATGGACAGCACGAGCCCGATGGGTGCGAGGGCGGCACCGGCAGCCAGTACGGGCGCGTTTGATCTCGACTGCATGTGTCCCCCTCACATTCGCTTGGCTGCTTCGCGCTACTGCTGGTTGTCCTCGGTCTCCCCGGGTGTTTGGCCCTTCCGCAGAGTGTTCCGGTTTTCCCAGACCCAGTCTTTGACTTGATCTCTGGCGATCAACCATGTCTTCTCGACTTGGTAAGCAGGAATCACTCCGGTTTGGAGCCAGCGGTAGACGGTGTTTCGGGAGAGCCCGAAGATCTCCTCGAGGTCCTGGGGCGTCAGACGCTCCGGGTACTTTGCGAAGAGAGCTTCCAGGTACTTCGGGTCCACGCTCAGTCCGTCCCACCGCATGAAGCCATCGTAGACCATAAATTGGTACTGTGATGTACTAGGAGTGACTGAAAGGTATTAAAGCTGTTGTTCGGGGTCACCTTTGGCCTTTCGTGTCGGATGGTACCGATACGATCTTTGCGGACATTACTAGGGGATGTGAAATGCCGGTCTCAAAGAATCGCTGGGTGACGCCCGGCGCTGACACTATCGACGAACCCATTTTGGTCCTCCCGGAAGAGCCCCCGTTCGTCCCCACGGGGGCGACGAGGCCGCAGCTCAGTGTTCCCCAGCCAGATCATGCGGACAGGCTTCCCCGACGGGACGTCTCCGGAAGGGAGCCGGGGTTTTGGTGGCTTGGCGTCCAGGGCGGCGCCGGTGAAACCTCACTTACCCGCCTGGACAAGAACACCAAGGCCGCCGGGCACCACTGGCCGGTCACCGAGGCCGGCTCCGTCGTTGTCCTCGTTGCCCGTTCCAATATCCCCGGCCTGCGCGCGGCACGCCTGGCGGCCACTGAATGGGCATCAAGGTCCCTTCCCGGGATCCAGGTCGCCGGCCTCGTGGTCATGGCCGACGCTCCCGGACGGCTCCCCAAAGAAATCCGCGACTTCGCCCGCGTCGTGGGCGGGGGAGTACCCCACGTTTGGCATTTCCCCTGGGTCGACGCATGGCGCTACGGCCACGATGTTGCCCCTGAAGACCTTCCCAAAGAAGCCCGCACCGTCCTTGAGCAGGTGCGCCTCGCCGTAACTGCCGCCGCTGGACTCCCTGCCAAGTAGAAAGAAGAAACACCCATGTTGTTCTCCAAAGCCCTCGAATGGTCGAGCTTTGCCATCACCGAGATACCGAACCCCGGCATGGGTGAGGCCCCTCCCGGCGCTGAAGGCCTGCTGACGATCCTCAAATGGATCGCATGGGTCGTCTTCGGCCTGGCTGTTGCGGGCATCCTCATCACCGCCGGAACAATGATGATCAACAACAAACGCGGTCAGGGTGGTGAGCATGCCGCCGCCCTCGGGTGGATCCTGGCCGGCTGCGCCCTGGCAGGCTCCGCAAGTGGCGTCGTAGGCCTCCTCGCCTAAGGAGCGCCAGCCATGACTGAACCGACCATGAACGAAGACCAAAACCCGCTAACCAAACCTAAGTTCATCATTTCGGCCGTTGTCGTGGCGCTCATTGTCGCGCTTGGGATCATCCTGGCCCTGCTCCCTCGCGGGGGAGGAACCTCGACAGCCGAGCCAAGCAATCCCGGCTCCACCACCACCAGCACCCAGTCCAGCGAAGCAGCAGCAAGCGTCTGCGGCCTGCCCCCGGGCGACCAGACCAAACCAGCCACCACACCCACTGACACCAAATGGGAACTCGTCGGAAAGATCGCCGCCCCCACAGCGCCCATGCAATACGGGCCCGGTAAGACCGAAGCCAACGGACTCCGCTCCTGCTTCGCACACTCACCCACCGGAGCCCTCTACGCAGCAGCAAACATGACCGCATTGTCGGCAGCTGGAAAAGCAAACCTCGTTTATGAGCAGTTGGCACTCCCCAGCCCGGAGCGTGATGCCGTGCTGAAATCATCGCCTTCAGCTGCCCCGAGCTCCGTCACCGCTCAATTGGCCGGATTCACCTTTCGCTCCTATGACGCTGACCGAGCCGTGATTGATCTTGCCTTCAAAGGAGCCAACGGCACCTTCGTCTCCATTCCAGTCCCGCTCCAGTGGTACGCCGGCGACTGGAAGTTCGTCGTCCCTGCTACCGGAGACACTGGTGCAAGGCAGATTACAGACTTGGGCGGCTACATCGAATGGTCCGGCGTCTAGATGGCTGAATGCACAGGCCTGAATGTCATTAATCCCTTTTGCCAAGCAGGTGCGGCAATTGAGGACGTCGCAAACGACTCGGTCAAGAACATGGCTAAAGCGATTGCCGATGCCGTCGGACAGACCGTGCAGACGCTGGGAACGTTTTGGGTGAATGTCGGAACTCCCGCCCTAACCTCGGCACCTGGTGGGTCCACCGCGAGTGATCCGGTGTTGTTTCTGCAGAACAGTCTCTACTTTTGGACGGCGTCCCTTGCTGTGCTCTCCGTCCTCGTCGGGGCGGCCAAGATGGCGATCGAACGCCGGGGTGCACCCTTGCGGGATCTGGCGCGTTCACTTGCGACTTTGGTTGTCGTCTCCGGTGCGGGTGTCGCGGCAGTGGGTCTGCTGACGGTCGCGGCGGATCAGTTCTCTGCCTGGATTATCAAGAACTCCACGGACGGGACCTCTTTCAACGACAACATCACCGCGATGCTGGCGCTTTCGGCCACCAGCCCGATCGGGGCGATCATGATCATCCTTCTGGGACTGATCGCGATTCTGGCCTCCGTCATGCAGATCGTGCTCATGATCATCCGCGGTGGCCTCCTGGTCATCCTGACGGGTATCTTTCCCACGGCGGCGGCCTTTACCAACACCGAGGCCGGCAGGGGCTGGTTCCAGAGGTGCACGGCCTGGCTGATCGCCTTCATCCTCTACAAGCCTGCGGCCGCCATCATCTATGCCACGGCCTTCCAGCTCAGCGGCACAAAGATCTTCGGCAACGCTGGTGACGGCAAGGACTTCGGCTCCGCACTCCTGTCAACGGTCACAGGGCTGGCTCTGATGATCATCGCCTTGTTCGCCATGCCAGCCCTCATGCGGTTCGTCACCCCCATGGTCGGTGCTGTTGCCGGCGGCGGTGGAGGCATGGCAGCGGGAACGGTCGGCGCCCTGGCATCGGGGGCAATCAGCATGGGCAGCGCGGGACGGGGCGGTGGATCAGCCACCGGCTCGATGACGACCAGCAGCACCTCGAGCCACAGCCCGGGAGCTGAGGGTCTCTCGGCGACTGGAAGCCAAGGATCGGCAGGAACGTCCGGGATGGCAGGGAAGAGCGGTTCCAGGGGTAGCGAAGCCTCTGGCGCGGCAGCGCCCAGCGGTGCGGGCAGTGCCTCCGGCAGCGGAGCGGCCGCCAGCGGTGGCGCTGTGGCATCGGGCGCAGGCGGCGTCGCCGTGCTGGCTGCCCAAAAGGGCGTTGAAGCAGGACAGGCCGCGTCCGGGGCGATCAAAGACATGAGTGAAGAATCCACGGGGGGTGCCTGAGTTGGCAGCGATTGAGAACACCTACAGGGAACCGACCTACAGCCACTGGCGGCGGCCGCGCAAAGCAGGTCTCGGCACGCTTGGCGGGCTGGCCACCGTCGCATTGTTTGTTGGCCTGATCATCACAGTGATCTGTCTCTTTGTCGGCGGCTGGCTCGCCGGACTCGTCGCACTCGTCATTCTCGGGGTGCTGCTGTCCGTCGTCTCGGTGACCGACAAGCACAACAAATCCGTGGGGGAGCGGGCCTTCGCCCGGTTGGCGTTCCGCTCCGCGCAGCGCAAGAGGGCCAACATCTACCGCTCCGGACCGTTGGGGCTGACACCGTGGGGTGAGTTCCAGCTTCCGGGCATCGCTGCCGGGTCCAAGCTGTACGAGTTCACCGACTCCTATGGCCGCCCGTTCGCGCTGATCCACCTTCCCTCCACCGCCCACTACACGGTCGTCTTCGGCACCCAGCCTGACGGGGCATCGCTGGTCGATCCCGAGCAAATTGATGCCTGGGTGGCCAACTGGGGCGGCTGGCTCGCCTCGCTGTCCAATGAACCTGCCGTTGTGGCAGCATCGGTCACGGTTGAAACCGCACCGGATTCCGGGGCACGGCTGCGCCGGGAAGTGGAGTCCAACATTCACGAGGACGCCCCGGACATTGCCAAGGCCATGCTTCGGGAGGCTCTGGAAACCTACCCGCAGGGGTCGGCCACGATCCGGGCCTGGGTCGCGCTGACGTTCAGCGCCGCCGCCCGGGCAGGCGGTAAACGGCGCACCGCCGACGAGATCGCCAAGGATCTCGCCTCACGGCTTCCCAGCCTGACCGAGCGGCTCGAGTCCACCGGTGCCGGCGCGTGCGCGCCGTTGAACGCCCAGGAACTGTGCGAGGTCGTTCGGGTCGCGTACGATCCTGCAGCGGCCCGGCTCATCGACGAAGCCCACTACCAGGGCACGCCTGTTGACCTGGACTGGGGCGAGGTCGGACCGTCCGCCCATCAGGCCGGCTGGGACGGCTACCGCCACGACTCCGGCCACTCTGTGTCCTGGACGATGACGGGAGCGCCCCGCGGCCACATCCTCGCATCGGCCCTGGGCCGCCTGGTCGCACCGCACGGGGAGATCGCCCGCAAGCGCGTCACGTTGCTGTACCGTCCGATCGACGCCGGCCGCGCGGCCACCATCGTCGAATCAGATCAGACCAGCGCCCTCACCCGCGCCTCTTCCACCAACCGGCCCACCGCCCGCGCCCTGGTCGATGCCCGCGCGGCACAGGCCACCGCCGCCGAAGAAGCCAAGGGCGCCGGGCTGGTCAACTTCGGCATGGTCGTCACCGCCACGGTCCTGTCCTCCCGTGACCTTGAGGACGCCGTCGCCGTCGTGGAGGGCAACCTCGGCCCGTCCGCACGCCTGCTCCTGCGACGCGCCTACGGCTCACAGGACTCCGCGTTCGCCGCGTCCCTGCCCTTGGGCCTGGTCCTGCCCAAGCACCTGAAGGTCCCCGAAGAGATCCGCGAGGCCATGTAATGTTCGGCAGCAAGACAAAGCACCAGCGCGCCAAGGCTCCTGCCGCGAAGCTAGCGCCCGCTGTCGCCCGCCGCCCGGGCCTGCGGGGCTGGCGGGGCCGCGGGCAGGGCGAAGCCGTCTACGTCACTGCCGCCGATGAATGGCGCGGAACCTCGGTCCAGGTCTGCGGTCTCTGGCCGTTCGTGGGCGGGTCCGGCACTCCGATCCTGGGTGTGCCGATCGGCGTCCACACCGACACCGGAGCACCCTTCGGCGCCGATCCGATCAGCTGGTTCATGCATGGCATGATCAACAACCCCTCCATGTTCGTCCTCGGCCTGCCGCACTACGGCAAATCCACCCTGGTCCGGCACATCGTCCTCGGCCTGGCAGGCAGGAGCATCAACCCGCTGATCCTCGGTGACCTGAAACCGGACTACGTTGACCTCATCGAAGCCCTCGGCGGCCAGGTCATCAGCCTCGGCCCTGGACGCGGCCATTTGAACGTTCTGGACCCGGGTGAAGCCACCGAGGCCGCCGCCAGGCTGCTCGCCTCAGCCGAAGAGCACCGCGCCGCCGCGGACCGGGCCCTGAACGATCCAAAGGCTGGCCAGGCCGCGGCCGGGGAGCTTCACGCCGCGGCGGTGAAGGCGGAGAAGCTGGCCGAACAGCTGATGGCCGACTCGCACAACCGGCGCCTGAACATGATCACGGCGCTGATCACGATCGTGCGGAACGCCAAGCCCAGCGCGCACGAGGAGTCCTTGATCGACCGGGCCCTGCACATCCTGGACGAGCGGCAGGACCGGGTCCCGTTGATTGGGGATCTGATCGAGGTCATCAAAGACGCCCCCGACGAGCTGCGGGCCATCGCCCTGGACCGGGGCGATATGAGCCGATACCTGGACGCAACCGACCAACTGCGCCAGTCCCTGTATTCCCTGAACGGGTCAGGCCGGTTCTCTGACATGTTCTCCCGGCCCACGGACCAGCCGATGGACCTGACCAAACCCGTGGTCTTTGACCTCTCAGGGATCTCCGACACCCAACGCGACGTCCAGGCCGCCTGCCTGCTGGCCTGCTGGTCCACCGGGTTCGCGACCGTCCAGGTCGCCCACACTCTGGCCGACGCCGGCCTCGAGCCGCGCCGGAACTACTTCGTCGTCATGGACGAACTCTGGCGGGCCCTGCGCTCCGGGGAAGGCATGGTCGACCGGGTCGACTCCCTCACCCGGCTGAACCGCACCGAAGGTGTCGGGCAGGCCATGATCACGCACACCATGAGCGACCTCGAAGCCCTGCCCACCGAATCCGAGCGGATGAAAGCCCGCGGCTTCGTCGAACGCTCCGGCATGGTCGTCTGCGGCGCCCTCCCGGGCGCCGAAATGGAAAAGCTCAACAAAGCCGTCACCCTCTCCCGGGCAGAGCAGGCCCGGCTCATCTCCTGGGCCGACCCGGGGTCATGGACCGACGTCGGCGGATCCCGCAAACCGGTCCGCCCGGGCCTGGGCAAATTCCTCTTCAAAGTCGGCGGCCGCCCCGGGATCCCGGTCGCGCTCAAGCTAACCAGCGTCGAAGAGCGGCTGCACGACACCAACAAACGCTGGACCATCGGCAACAACGGCGAAGGGCAGAACTGATGGGCGCCCCCAACAGCGGCAAACGCTCGCAACTCGACCCCCAGACGATGCTGCTCTGGGTATTCATCGCCGTCGTGGGCATTGGTGTCGGGTCAGTGGCCGGCGCCGTGCACCTCGGGTCCAAGCTCTCCGGTGACGGACAGACGCTGCCGATCAACCCGTTCGAACTGGTCTTCGGCCTCATCTCGCACAAGGTCACCTGGCCCGCGGCCGCCACCTGGATCCTGGCCGGCCTCGGCACCCTCGCCCTCATCCTGGCCATCCTGGTACTCCGTGCGGTGCTGCGCCGAGGGGCCAAGCGTTCCCGCGTGGACGCCGCCGCCCAGCATATGGCCAAAGGCCGCGACCTGCGCGCCCTGAGCCTGCGCGGTGCCACCGCGACCGCCGAACGTCTCGGCGTGAAAGGCTCACCCGGCGTCCCGGTCGGCAAAACCGTCCTGGGCGGGCAGATGGTCTACGGCTCCTGGGAAGACATGCACATAGACATCTGGGGACCCCGCACCGGCAAGACCACCTCCCGGGCGATCCCGGCGATCCTCGCCGCCCCCGGCGCGGCCTTGGTGACCTCGAACAAGCGGGACATCGTCGACGGAACCCGCGACGTCCGCGGCGCCGAAGGCCCCGTGTGGGTCTTCGACCCGCAATCCGTCGCCCACGAGGAACCCTCCTGGTGGTGGAACCCCCTGTCCTACGTCACCGACGAAGTGAAAGCCGCCCGCCTGGCAGACCACTTCGCCGCCGGTTCCCGCGGCCCGGACGCCAAAACCGACGCCTACTTCGACCCCGCCGGCCAGGATCTCCTCGCCGGGCTCCTGCTCGCCGCCGCCCTCGATAACCGCCCGATCACGCAGGTCCACACCTGGCTGACCCGCCCCGCCGATGACGAAGCGGTGGACATCCTCAAAGCGCATGGCTTCACCCAGACCTCCAACGCCGTCGGCGGCGTCATCAACGCCCCCGACAAGCAACGCGGCGGCGTGTACGGCACCGCCCTGCAAATGGCCTCCTGCCTCACCAACCGCCAAGTCGCCCAATGGGTCACACCCCAAGGCGACCACGACACCCGGCACCAGTTCGACCCGGCAGCATTCGTCCGCTCCAAAGGCACCCTGTACAGCCTGTCCAAGGAAGGCAAGGGCACCGCCGGCCCACTCGTGACCGCCCTGACCGTGGCCACGGTCGAGGCCGCCGAAGAACTCGCCGTCCACTCACCCGGCGGCCGGCTCGCCACACCCATGCTCGGTGTCCTGGACGAAGCCGCCAACGTCTGCCGCTGGCGCGAACTGCCCAACCTCTACAGCCACTACGGCTCCCGCGGCATCCTCCTGATGACCATCCTCCAGTCCTGGTCCCAAGGCGTTGAAGTGTGGGGCCGCGACGGGATGCGCAAACTCTGGTCCGCATCCAACATCAAGGTCTACGGCGGCGGCGTCGCCGAAGCCGAGTTCCTCAACGAGCTCGCACAACTCGTGGGGGAGTACCGGTACTCCAACATGACCAGAAGCCGCTCCAAACAGGGCACCTCCTACAGCCACGACGACGATCGCAAAGAACGCACCCTCGACGTCTCCGACCTCGCCGCCTTCCCCCGCGGCCGGGCCATTATGTTCGCCTCCGGCGCCCCTGCCGCACTCCTGGAAACAGTGCCCTGGATGAACGGACCCCACGCGGAAGCGGTGCGGGCATCCATCAGCGCACACGACCCCGCGAACAAACCACCGGCCGCAGCCGGGAACCGGTGGATCGCCGCAGGTTCCCCTCATGAGTGAGGGCCTGGGGGAGTGGGACGACGAACTCGGGGACACTGCCGACCCCACCGAGCCGGCCGAGGATGAGTCAGACGCCCCTGAGCTGTTCTACCCAAACGTCGCCGAATTCGTCCGCAACAAGGTGGCCACCACCTACCGCCGGCAACTCAACGTCCAAGGCGGTGTGACCTGGTGCCCCCAATGGTGGAAACACGCCGAAGCAATCAGCCGCCTCGAAGCACTCTGGCGGGCCTGGGAGTTCCTGCGCCTCGACGGAACCACAGGAATGAGCGTCTGGTGGCGCGACCACGCAGACCACCACATGCCCGTCCTGCTCTCAACAGATGGTCCCTTTAAAGGCTGCACCCCGGACGACGGCCACCGCTCCAAACTCGCGCCACTGCCGTGCGAGGAACCACCTGCAGGGCTGTTCTAAACCTGGCGCTAGTAGCCAACGTTCAAGGTGACCACGCGGGCTGTCCACAGTTGGGGTCGATCCGGGTTATCCACGGCTGGAATCGGGAGCCATCCGGAAAGCTCCCTCAGTAGTAGTAGCGGTGGATAACCCACCAGGATTGTCCCCAGCTGTGGGCAGGGGACTCAAGGATCGCGGCGGCGGTGGCATTGATCAACCGGTGACAGAAGGCGTGGGACGTGGCACCAAGCTCTTTGAAAGAGTGACCAGATATCGTTTGTCTTTTGACGCGACTCAAAGCGGCCGCACGAAGTGAAGGAACGTAATGAACATCCCCGACATCGACTTCACTCGTATCCGGTCGCTAGGGCCTGGCGGACAGCGCGACGGGTACGAGCAGTTCATCTGCCAGCAGGTCGCACAGGAGTCTCCGGCTAATGGTTCGAAATTCGTATCACTGCATGGGGCTGGTGGCGACGGGGGTGTCGAGTGCTACTGGACTCTTGAGAACGGCTCCGAGCATGGCTGGCAGGCCAAGTACTGGACCGCCCATAGCGACGTCAGCAAGTCTCAGCTCGATGCGTCCGTCGAGACAGCCCTCGATCAGCACCCGAAGCTGACGAAATATACGATTGCGATCCCTACCGACCCGACGGGCCGCACTGGCGGTCGCGGTAAGTCGCTGCTGGAGAAAATCTACGACTCCAAAGGCTGGTTCGAAGGGTGGCAGAAAATGGCCACCGACCGAAGCTTGAACGTAGAGTTCGAGCTCGAGTGGGAAACGAATATCGTGACGCGCCTAAACCGTCTGGATACGTCCGGTATCCAGCGACGGTTCTGGTTCGATGTCGATGTCCTTCCCAGGAAGTGGTGGGACGACCGCCTGGAGGAAGCGGTCGCGGCCGCCCGCCCTCGGTACACACCGGAGCTGAACGTCCAGGTACCCGCAGCACAATCTATCGCTGCCCTATGTTCCGACGACGAGTGGTGGCAGGTCGTCCTCGACCAAGTCGACAAGGTCTCGAAAGCCGTTGACCAACTCCGTTACGCCGACGCCGCAGTTCTGGCCGCCGACATAGATGCCGCCCGCGCAGCAGCTGCCACGGTCACCGACGCACTCAACGCATGGCACACCTCGCGGACAAGCGCTGGACTCAACAACCTCGCTCAAGCTCTGGATGCAGCCACAGCCACTGTCAGAGATCAGATAAATCTCGAGGTTGCGGCTATGGATGAGAAGTATGGAAACTGGGACAGCGAAAGCTGGCGACAGTTCCAGGGCGAGTACATGGTTCGGTTCCCCGCAGCGGCCGTCGACGCGCTGCGAAAGCTGGGGGCAAGTCTCACAACTGCGACTGGGCTCCTCGTCAGCCCCGTCGGCCGGTTGGCGGGTACTCAAGTCGCCCTTATGACGGGCCCCGCCGGCATAGGCAAGACCTACCTTGCTCTAGACGCCGTTCAGCGGCGCTTGACTCAAAGCCGTCCCAGCGTCGCGCTTCACGGTCGCTGGTTCACGAACCACGAGCCGCTCGCGCACCTTCGCGACCTTCTCCAGATGCCGTCTGACCTGACCAGCGAGGAAGCCATAGCGTTGCTAGACGAGAGTGCCCGCATAGCTGGCACCCCGGCATTGCTAGTCATTGACGCGCTAAATGACACCCGCCCTCGATCCCTCTGGCGGGATAACCTTGAACGACTCATCTCCGTCATCAGGAGGTACCCGCGTGTCCGGCTGCTGCTCACCGCACGCACGCACTACGTCGGCCAGGTCCTTCCGAACGGGCTCGACCTCCCTAGGTTTGAGCACACGGGATTCGAGGGAGTCGAGTTCGAGGCCGTCAGCGAGTACGCAGCGTTCTATGGCCTTGAGGCACCGACATCTCCGCCGATCCATGGGGAATTCGACAATCCTCTCTACCTACGACTGGTGTGCGAAGCACTACGTGCCAACAACCGGCTCTCGCTCGACCAAGCCAACATGGGTCTCAACGAACTCGCCAAGATGGTTCTCGACAACGCGAACAACATCATCAGCGATCGAATTGATGCCTCCCCCTCCGACCGCGTGGTCCACCGGGCCATGAACGCCTTGGCCAAAGCCATAGCAGACGAAGGGGGCGCCCTACTTACTCGCACGCGCGCTCAAGCCGTCCTGACGCCAATCTGGGCCGATATCAGCGGAGAAAAATCTCTACTCGATGCTCTGATCGCACAAGGTCTGGTCGAGGAAGATGTAATCCCCGATGGGAGCCCTTACGGCGCCGACATCATAGCCATCACTTTCGAACGAATCGGGCACCACCTGATCGTGTCCGACGCTCTCGCCGAAGTGACCGACGCGGCGGGTGTCCGCGACCAACTCGCGGGGCGTCTGGGGAACCTCTTGGGGCTCGGCGGAACCATCGACCTCGGTATTCTAGAAGCCACTTCCGTCGTGGTCGCCGAGCGCTTCGGCTTTGAACTAACGGATTTTGAAGACGAGATCGGCAACCCTGAGGCTATCGCGGCCGCCACTATCGCCGGCACCGGCTGGCGCTCGGTACTCTCAATCACCAATGAGACCGGCGACATCATTCTGGACGGGCTCACGCGCGAAGACACTTTCGACGCCGGGCTTACAATGCTCTTCCGTTTGGCTGCGCGCCCCGGTCACCCGTTAAATTCGGACTTCTTGCATCAGTTCCTCAGCACGTTGGACATGGGTTCGCGTGACCAGTTTCTCCCCTGGTGGCTACATACAACCCACGGCACGAGTGGGGCCGTCGACCGTCTCATCCGTTGGGCGAACGAAAAGCCTCTCCACGATGTCGGCGCGGCCACGACCCGCCTATGGGTGACTGCGCTCTTGTGGACCACAAGCGCCACCGACCACCGCGTCCGTGAACCCGCAACCGTTGGCGCTGCCCGCCTTCTAGCCAGGCATCCTGGGGAGGCCGAGGCAATCTTGGAACGGTTCAGTCTCGTCAATGACGAGTGGGTCGTCGAACGTGCCCTTGAGGTTGTGTACTCAGCACTTCTTGCAAAGGGCAGTGAGGTGGACTGGGCTGCCGCGGCCCAGAACGTGTGGAACATTTTCTTTTCCTCACCTTCCAACATCACGCCCAACGTGGCTGTCCGCGACGTTGCCCGTTGCATCCTTGAAGCGGCCAAAGACCGAGGCCCTCTGCCCGATGGCGTGACAGAGGAACAGTTCCGGCCGCCATACACGAGTGCGTGGCCGCTTGAATGGCCCACCGAGGAGGACATCGCCCCATACAAGACCGCCGAATACCCCAAACTCGTGTTCTCCGCTACTGGGGACGACTTTTACCGGTACAAACTTGAGCACGATCTCAAGGATCGGCCGGGCGTGGACGTCGCAGCCTCAGCAAGGTGGATAGTCGCTGAAGTTATTCGCCTGGGGTACAACACTGAACAACACGCTGATTTTGATGACTACGTGTTGGGCGAGTACGGCCAAGGCCGAGGAAAGCCCGCATGGATTGAACGAATCGGTAAGAAGTACCAGTGGATTGCCCTTAGTCGGCTCATTGGGTATGTCTCCGACCACGCCCCCCAAAAACCCAACCCTTGGGATCCGCCACCGGCGCCGGTCCCCGGGCCGGCGAGCACCGTCTTCCGTCAGGTCGACCCGACCATTACTGAATTTGAACCCGCCGGCGATGCACCACGTCCCTGGGTGCCAACTTACGACTGGGCGTCTACGACCGACGAGCCAGATACCCAGTGGGTGGCCGACGACACCGATCTTCCCAACATCGCACTTACCGCCGCCAATCACAATGGACGCCCCTGTGTCGTCTTGGCAGGCTATTACGAATGGAATAACGGCACCGACAGTTCCAAGCGCTCTCGCAGCATTTGGACGCACCTCTACACGCATTTGGTCAACACTGTAGATCTCCCGGTCGCATTGGCCGATCTCGAAGGACGAGACCTCATCGGGCACGACCTCTCCAACTTCCCGCAAACCGACGACGGATACGTCGGCGAGTTCCCCTACGGCCACCATCACGGTGCAACCATCCACCTCATAGACCATGAGTCGCGTCATTCACTCAAGGTCCCTACCCGGCCCGCAGCCTGGAACATCCTCGGCGACTATGAGTACGCTCCCGGAAATCACGGGACCATCTCTTTGATAGCCCCTGCACCCGATTTCTTCGGCCAAGCACCCGGCAAACTCCACTGGAACGGCCGTAATGGTTGGATTGACGACGAAGATTCTCTTGTGGCCGTCCTCCGCCACAGCGTCAAGGCTGGCCAGAACGAACTCCTGATCGACGCCGACTGGCTCGGACAGTGGCTCGAGGCCGAACAAAAGTCACTTATATGGGTGGAGAACACCGGTAAAGATGTTTACCGGGGGTTCGGCGGTACCGGCCCCTTCCAAGGAGCGCTCACCCGCTCTCAAGTGCATTCATCGACGACGGGAAGCGACAAGCAAACATCACGACCCGGTTGGCATTTTGTCCCGCCCCATGACGAGTGATCGTATGCCGGGAGTCCGTCGGAATTTTGTCCAGGCGACGTTACGGATTCGTGCTTCATCACGCCATTGGCGTCAGATTAAGTGTCCGGCTGAGCTCTAGAGTCTCATCGAAACCTGTCCAAAATGGACATTTGACCCCTAACCTGACGGCAATTTCGCCCGCTGCCTGACGTCAGTTTGGGGTGTGATCCAGCCGACATTCTGTTGTCGCGTCTTCTCCCGCTGAGCTGCGGGTCGCCTAGTAATGTTTCGTCGCGCCGACTGCTTCTGCTTTCTCTGCGGCGGGGACAACTTCACCGTCGATGCGGCGGTTCAAATGCCAGGGGTTGGCGTCCTGCAGCGCCTCCGGGAGCAGTTCCTGGGGAAGGTTCTGGTAGGCGACCGGCCGGAGGAACCGCTTGATGGCCAGGGTGCCCACTGAGGTGGTCCGGGAATCGGAGGTCGCCGGGAAGGGGCCGCCGTGGACCATGGCGTGGCCCACTTCCACGCCGGTGGGCCAGCCGTTGACGAGGATGCGCCCGACTTTCTGTTCGAGTACCGGGATCAGGGGCGCTGCGGCCGGGTAGTCGGCTTCGGTGAGCTGCAGGGATGCGGTGAGTTGGCCTTCGATCCGGGCGGCGGCCTGGAGCAGGTCTGCGGTGCTGTTGTAGCGGATTACCAGTGAGGCGGCGCCGAAGATTTCCTCGTGCAGGACGTGGTTGGACACGAACTGGTCCACCCCGGTGCCGAAGATGGTGGGTGCCGGTGCGTTCCGGGTGGGCCCGGGGGTGCCTTGGCCGATCAGAGCCACGCCGTCGGCCGAGCCCAGCGCCTCGGTGCCGGCGTTCCAGGAAGAGGCAATGCCCTCGGTGAGCATCGTTTGTCCGGGGCAGGCTGCGATGGCGCGTCCGACGGCGGTAGCGAGTTTGTCCCCTGCCTCGCCGGCGGGGGCGAAGAGCAGGCTGGGGGAGGTGCAGAGCTGCCCGGAGCTGCCGGTGACGGACGCGACGTACTGCTGGGCCAGGGCGTCGATGTCTTCAGCGGAACCTTCGAGGGCGCCTTGGAACACGAAGACGGGGTTGAGGGAGGACATTTCGGCGTAGACCGGGATAGGTTCGGGGCGTGCAGCCGCCGTCTTCATCAGGGCGATGCCGGCTGCCTGGGATCCGGTGAAGCCGACGGCCTTGATGGCGGGGTCGGCCACGAGGGCCTGGCCGATGCTGGCGCCGGGGCCATAGATCAGGGAGAACACGCCCGGGTGCAGCCCTGCGTCCCTGACGGCTTTGGTGACCGCGTGGCCTACGAGTTCACTGGTGCCGGGGTGGGCGTTGTGGGCTTTGAAGACCACGGGGCAGCCGGCGGCGAGGGCGGAGGCGGTGTCCCCTCCCGCCGTCGAGAAGGCCAGTGGGAAGTTGCTGGCGCCGAACACTGCCACGGGACCCAGGGGGATCTGGCGCTGCCGGATGTCGGCGCGGGGCAGCGGTGACCGGTCGGGGAGGGCGGGGTCGATGCGGACGCCGCGGAAGTCGCCCTGCCGGACCACGCCGGCGAAGAGGCGCAGTTGGCCCGTGGTCCTGGCACGTTCGCCCTGCAGGCGGGCGGCCGGCAGCCCGGTTTCCTGGCCGGCGCGGGTGATGAGTTCGTCGCCGATGGCCTCGATATTGTCCGCGATGGCTTCGAGGAAGGATGCGTGGGCCTCCGGGTCCAGGCTGCTGAAGGACGGGAAGGCTTCCTTCGCGGCGGCCGTGGCGGTCTTTAGCTGGTCTTCCGTGAGCAGCGTGTAGGCCGGTTCCAGGGGCTCGTTGGTGGCGGGATTGAAACCGTTAGTGGTCTTGCCGGCACCCGCAACGGGCTGTCCGGCGATAAGTGATTGTCCTGTAAAGGTCACTGTGGTTCCTCGGAGGTTGGTTGCGGCCAGGGGGAGCTGCCGGGTAAACGGCGGCGGCGGTTGCCGCTGCCGTTTACCCCTTGACAGCTCCCGCGCTCAGTCCCTGCACCAGGAATTTCTGGACGTAAGCGAATAGGAGCACTACGGGGATGATGGCGATGACGCCGCCGGCGGCAAGGGCCCCGAAGTCGGCGCCGAACTCTCCCAAGAGGTAGCTGAGGCCGACGGGGACGGTGAATTGGTCTTGACTGCTGATGAACATGATCGCGAAGAGGAAGTTGTTCCAGGCGCTAATGAAGGCGAAGGAACCAACAGCAACGATTCCCGGTTTCAGGAGGGGCAGGACGACCAGCCGGAATGCCTGGATGCGGGTGCATCCATCGACCCAGGCAGCTTCTTCCAGTTCCACGGGGACGTTCCTAATGAACCCTGACATCAGGATCAGGGACAGCGGAAGGTGAAAGACGGTGTCCGAGATGATGAGGCTCCAGAGGCTGTTGGTGAGGCCGACTGCGTTGAAGATCTCGAAGAGTGGGATGAGCATCATGGCCCCTGGTACGAATTGCGTGCAGAGCATGGCTACCAGGAACAAGGTTTTGCCGCGGAATTTGAATCGGGCAAGGGCGTAGCCGCCCAGGAGGGCGATGACGGTGGAGGTCAGCAGGCTCATGACAGCGACGAAGAGGCTGTTCTTGAAGTAGATCCCGAACCCGGACCCGTTCCATACCGTCTCGAAGTGTTCGAACGTGATTGGCCACGGGACCAAGGACGTTGATCCTGTAGGCCGGAATGCGAAAAGCAACATCCAGTAGAACGGTACGAGCGTAAAGACAAGGAACAAGGCCAGCGGTAGGTAGGTCAGGATCCGGTCGATGCGTCGGGCGCGCTTCTTCAGGGGGCTGAGTGGCCGGTACGCGCCGTGGTCCTCAGCCTGGAGGCGGGGCGGCGCAGTTTGGGGAAGCAAGGAGGTCATTTGTCATCCTCTTTGGACTTGGTGATGCGCATATAGACCAGCGAGAAGAAGGTCAGGATCAGGAAGGCCACCACCGTGAGTGCAGAGCCGTAGCCGAAGTCGCGGTCATGGATAGCCGTTTGCGCGACGTAGAGGGGCAGAGTTGTGGTCGCTCCTGCAGGGCCGCCACCGGTCAGCGTGTAGAGCAGGTCAACGTTGTTGAACTCCCACACAGCCCGAAGTAAACCTGCGACGACAACAGCCTGCCGGATATGGGGCCATGTGATGGATAGAAATTTCCTCCACGTGCCTGCCCCGTCGACGTCAGCCGACTCGTAGAGTTCCAAGGACACGGATTGGAGGTCGGCCAGAATCAGGATGGCGAAGAAGGGGATCCCCTTCCACATTTCGGCGAGTACGACGGCCCAAAACGTTGTCCCGCTGCCTGAGAGGAGGGAGACGCCGTATTCGCCAATCCCGATGTCTGCGAGATAACGGCCGACCCCTGTGGAAGGGTTGTAGATCAGGATCCAGATGGTGGTGGTGAGGATGCCGGAAACAGCCCACGGTGAGAAGACCAGTGAGCGCGCAATGGCTCGTCCTACGAAGGTCTTGTTGATAAGGAGCGCCAACGCCAGACCAAAGATGAACTGTAGTCCGACCTCGACGACCACCCACTGGAGGGTGAAGGTCAGGCTTCGCCAGAAGAGGGGGTCTCCGCCCATGGCCACGAAGTTGCCAAGGCCGGCGAATCCGTCGTTCCACGGCTGGGTCACGTTCGAGTTCTGGAGGCTGTAGTAGAAGACGCTGCCGACCGGGTACACGAGGAACACCAGTGTTAAGATCGCTGCTGGGCCGATCAGGAAGTAGGGGTAGAAGCGCCGCAGCCGAGCGTTCGCTTTTGGTTGGGTCAGGCGTCCGGGCCTGTTGGGGGTTATGACAGTCATGGCGTCACTTCTTCATGTACTTCTGTTGGGCCTTTGTCAGCTTCGCAGCCGATTGGGTCAGGAAATCCTTGACTGAGAGCTGGTTCTGAAGGACACGCTGCCAATCGGGGAGCATGTCTGTGGTGGTGATGGAGTTGAACTCCGGCAGGTAAAACGGCTGTTCGAGCACAACGGCGTCCTTGTTATCAACGGCCTTAATGGACGTCTGCATCGCGGGGTTGTCGGTCACCCATGCTTCTTTGGAAACTTCGAGGTTTCCGGGAAGGTATCCGGATTTCTGGGCCCAGAAGCTGTTTCCTTCAGTGCTCATGGTGTACTCAAGGAATTTCCAGGCGGCTTCCTTGTGTTTGCTGGCTTCGAACATGGCAAAACCTGTGGTCATCCGTCCCGTCAGGACAGACTTTCCGGACTTGGAAGGGAAGGGCGCAACAGCTGCGATTTTGTCCGCTCCAAGGGCGGCAACATGGGTGGGGTATGAGCCGATGCTGTGGCTGAGCATGGCAGCTCCGCCGGCCCCGAATTGGGCGACCATCGTTTTGAAGTCAGCGGTCAGGTCACTTTCAGCGGTGTCCTTGCCGTACAGGTCAACATAGTCCTGCGCAGCGGCGATCACTGCGGGATCGTCAAGGGTGGAGGTTCCGTCCTCCCGGAAGAATTTGTCGACCCCCGCTTGCGGGTAGACCATCTGTACGAACTGGGAGAAGAAGCCGTTGCCGCCGCGCAATGTGTAGCCGAATTTGCCGGCGGACTTGTCGGTCAATTTGTCCGCCGCGGCATAGAAGTCGTCCCAGGAGGTGGGGGCGGACAATCCGGCGTTCTTGTAGAAGTCTGAGCGGTAGTAGATGACGTCCGCCAGGCTCGTGGCGGGGGTCAGGTACAGCTTTCCGTCGGGCGCTGCGGCTTTGGAGGACTGCGTCATTGCCGGGGAGATCTTGTCGTTCCATCCACCACTTTGAAACTTGTCGTCCAGCGGTGCCAGCGCCTTCTGGGCCACAAGCGCGGAAATGTCGGATGCCTTAGGGGTAATGATGTCCGGTGTCGCCTTTGTGGCGATGGCTGTGCTGATCTTCTGCATGTAGGAGTCCGTCGGCAGGCCAAGGTAATTCACCTTGATCGACGGATTCTTCTCCTCGAACATGCTGATCAGCTTTTTGAGGTTTTCAGTCCGTTCGGGGCGGGTGTCGGTATCCCAGAGTTCGAGCGTGACAGGACCACTGTCGCCTGCCGACTTCTCCGCGCCGCTGCCGGAACCGCAGGCCGTGAGACCCAGTACGCCCGTGAGCAGTACTGCAACTGCCAATGCCGGTCCACGGCGACGGCCCCTAGTGAATGAAGTCCCATTGTTCTTACGCTTCATCGCGTTCCTCTCAATGCAAGTCGGTGAGGGTCCGGCATCTAAGTGCCGCTGCTGGTACATCGTATACTACATACGATGTTCCTGATATGATCATTTAGTCGAAAGGAATCTATTGTGAGTACGGAAGTCGTCCCCGGCGCCTTATTGCCTGCCGCATCTAGGACACACCTCGTCGTGGAGGCACTCCGCCGCTCTATCCTGACCGGTGAGCTTCCCGCCGGGCAGGCTCTGGTCGAGACGGAACTGGCGCGCCGGTTTGGAATATCAAAGACGCCGGTAAGGGAAGCGCTGAAGACCTTGGCGGGCGCCGGCTTGGTGACGATGAGCGAATACAAGGGCGCCACGGTCCGCGTTGTCGATGAGGAGATGGCAAGGAGCGTCTTCGACGTTCGTTCCCTCCTTGAGCCCGTCGCGGTGGCGCGAACGGTCGAGAGGGGTTTCGACATGGACCGAGCCCAGGTGGCGCTCGACCGTGCAGCTGAAGCCGTGGACGAAGCCGAGCGGAGCCTGGCGAACCGGGATTTTCATCAGTTGCTTTACTCAAACTGCGGCAATACCGTTCTGACTCAGATGCTCGACGGGCTCCGGGAACAGACAGCTCTCATTTCAGCGAATGCCTGGATTAAGCAGCACTCCTGGGAGGAAGAAGCGGCCGAGCACGCAGAAATCCTGGCAGCCGCACGAAGCGGAGACGCCGGCAGGGCCGCTGAGCTCGTACTTAACCACATCAAAAGCTTCGCTGTCCGCGCTGTCGCGCAGATTACCAAGGGGCAATCATGACTTTCACCGAACTCCGGGCAGCGCTGGCAGACGTCGTTGCTATCCCTGTGACGCCTTACAGGGATGGCGACCTGGACATCTCCACGTTCAAGATGCTCCTGCGCCGGCTGATTGATAGCGGCGTCACGACCATCACCCCGAACGGGAATACGAGTGAGTTCTACGCTCTGACAACGGCAGAACGCCATGCCCTGATTGAGGCGTCGGCCGAAGCGGCGGGAGATGAAGCTTTCCTGCTCCTCGGCATCGGACATGACATTCAAACAGCCACTGCAGACGCACGGCTCGGCAGGGAAATGGGCATCCCGATGGCCATGATCCACCAGCCCACTCACCCGCACATCTCCGCTGCAGGCTGGGTTGAATACCACGCCCAGATTGCCTCAGCTGTCCCGGACATGGCCTTCGTCCTTTACATCCGCAACGAATGGGTGACTGCGTCCATGCTGGTCGAATTGTCCGATCGCTGCCCGAACATCATCGGCATCAAATACGCAGTACCAGACCCAACTCAGTTCGCACGGATCCGGGACCTGGCAGGGGCCGACCGGTTTGTGTGGGTCGCCGGTCTGGCTGAACCCTATGCCCTGTCCTACGCGGCACACGGGGCAGCAGGATTTACCTCCGGACTCGTCAACGTCAACCCGGAACTGTCCCTTGCCCTCCGGGACGCCCTGCGCGACGAAAACTACGCATTCGCTAGATTGCTGCTCGCCCGGATATCCAGGTTTGAGGAAATGCGGGCCGAACACCGCTCGGCCAACAACGTGAGCGTGGTCAAGGAAGCCCTCGCCCAGCTAGGCCTTTGCGAGCGATTCATACGGCCACCCAGCCGCGAAGTAAACGACTCCGACAGAAACGAAATCGCGGACATCCTCGCAGACTGGGCGACTACGCACAACCTCCTCCCCGCACAGCGCCGGCCCTCCGAAACGGCAGTAGTCGCATGAAAATCACCGGCTTCAAAACCTTCATGCAGCGGGTCGGCAACCGACCGCGACTGCTCCTCCGAATAGACACCGACGAAGGAATTTCCGGATGGGGTGAAGCGTACAACCACGGCCCGGACTGGGCCTTGGTGCCGGTCCTGGACTACCTCTATGAACAGGTAAAGGGCGATGATCCCCGGCGCGTGGAGTACGTGACGCAAAAACTCATTCGCAAAGCCCGGTTTCCACAAGGAGCCATCGGCCTGGCAGCCATCTCCGCCGTGGACCATGCCCTGTGGGACATCGCGGCAAAAGCACTCGGCGTGCCGGTCTACGCCCTGCTCGGCGGGGCCGTGCGTGACCGCGTCTCCGTCTACGCCGGCGTCTACTCAGCCCCAGATCCGGCCCAGTGCAGGGAGATCACGCAAGAACTCAACGAACAATACGGCTTCACCGCATTCAAACTGAGCCCGTTCCGCGGAGACTTGCATAACCGACGCTGGGGGCTGGTAGTGAAAGAAACCGCCGACTACTTCGCCGGTGTAAGGGAAGCCTGCTCCGACGCATGGGATTTCGCCTTCGATGCCCACGCAAAAATCTTCGAGCCCTACCAGGCCATCCAACTCGGCAACGCCCTCGCACCGTACCAACCCCTCTTCTTCGAAGAGCCCATTCGGCCCGAATACTTCCCCGCGTGGCACAGGCTCCGCGCAGAACTTAAAGTCCCGCTGGCCACCGGCGAAAGCCTCTCGCCCAACGAATTCCTCAACCTCCTCACAGGTTCAGGAGCAGACATCGTGCAACCGGACATCTGCGTCGTGGGCGGGATCTCGCAAATGCGCAGAATCGCTACCATCGCCGAAGCCCACTTCACCACGGTGGCCCCCCACAACCCGATGGGCCCCCTGGCAGTCGCCCACAACCTCCACTTCGCTGCAGCCTGCAGCAACTTCTCCATCCTCGAATACAAACTCGAAGAAACCACGTGGTGCCCAGACCCCTACATCCCCGTCGACGGCCACCTCCAACTCCGCCCTGATCGTCCCGGCTGGGGAATCGAGATCAACGAAGCTGCATTGGGCACTGATGACTATGTCCATTGGGAGCGGCAGCTTCCCGTCCGGCCTGATGGATCCTTGGCCTATTGCTAGGAGGACCATCGCGGGGTGAAGATTTCCACGCCTGCGGCGGATCCCGATCTGAGCTCTGCCAAGGGGAGAAGCATCTGATGCAGTGCCTCGATGCTGGAAAGGCGGATGGGTCGCTGTCAGCGAGGTTCCGGCTCTCCCTGCGGGATCCCGTGACACAACGTGCGGGAACGCGGCCGGCGTGGTTTGATGGGCGCCGGCCAGGAGTCCTTGCGCTAAATCAGCTCGGGTTCTGCGGTGATCAAGGTCAGGGAGTGTTGCGGAGAAGCTCTGCATTGTGTACGGATCTTTCCGGAAAGGCTGCGCAGTTCTTGATGAGCAGTCCCCATCTACGGGTGACGTATTCCAACACGTTCCGGCGGAGTGATCTCACTGAGGGTTGTATCGGTGAATTAGTCGTGGTTGAAGAACCCTTGTCCTGACTTGCGGCCAAGGTGACCCCGGGAGACCACGCCCGCAGTCCGTGTTTTCCCTTGGCAGACGGTCTGACGAGCTCCCCGCCCGTGAACCATGCTCCCCAGACCGAATGAGTTCGATCGCACAAGCCCGTGTTCATCAAACTTTTGGCCAAGCGCCGCCCTGCAGGCTTGTGTTAACGCCAACCGAAAATAGGGCCAGTTTTGCCGATTGAAAACAGGGCCACGGGTTGCTGTTCTATTGTGCCTTGAGCTGGGTTCTTGTCTTGTTCCGGAGCCGGTAGCTGCTGCCGGTGAGGTTCAGGACTTCTGCGTGGTGAACGATCCGGTCGATCATCGCTGAGGCTACTGTCGCGTCGCTGAAGACTTCGCCCCACCTGCTGAAGGCGAGGTTGCTGGTAAGCACCAGGGAGGCGTGTTCGTAGCGGGATGAGACGAGCTGGAAGAACAGGTTGGCCGAGTCCTGGTCGAAGGGGATGTAGCCGACTTCGTCAACGATGAGCAGCTTGTATCGGCGTAGCTTGGCCAGTTCTTGGGGCAGGCGTCCGCGGTCGTGGGCTTCGGCCAGTCTCGATACCCACCCGGTCGCGGTGTCGAACAGGACGCGATGCCCGGCGTGTGCGGCCCGGATCCCGATCCCGACGGCCAGGTGGGTTTTCCCCGTGCCGGGCGGGCCGAGAAGGACCACGTTCTTGGTTTCCTCTAGGAACACCCCAGTTCCCAGGTGCGCGACGAGGTTCCGGTCCGCGGCAGGTTGGTGGTCGAAGTTGAACTCCTCCAGCAGCTTGTGTCCTGGGAACCTCGCGGCTCTGATCCGCAGGGCGGCCCCGGAGGCTTCGCGTTCGGCGACCTCGCGGGAGAGGACGGCGGCGAGGTATTCCTCGTGTGACCAGCCTGCCTCCCGTGCCCGGTCGCCGAGGGTCCGGTAGCCGTCGGCGATCCGCGGGGCGCGCAGTGCGCGGGCGTAGTATTCGATGTCCTTCACCGCCCCGTTCACCGTCCGGCCCTGGAGAGCTCGCGGGCATCGTCGGGGATGGCGACGCCGAACAGGTCGTCATAGATCGACAGGTCCCGTTCCTCCACCACCGTGGACCGTCCGGCCTTGACGCTGCGGTGGATCCGTCGAAGAGAGGCGGCCTTGTCAACGTGGCCGGGGTCGGTGAAGATCTGGTGTCTGGCCCACCGCCGCTCGTGCGTGGCCAGCAGCCGGCCATCTGCGCTCACAGTCACCTTTTCCAAGTCTGCTTTGACGTTCACGATCCGCCCGATCGCGCCCGGATCCACGGAATAGTCGTTGGAGAAGACCCGCACGTAATAGTCCCGTGGCAGACGGACGCTGCTGCGGAAGGCGAACTCGGGCGCCACCGGCGTCAACGGCCGCATTGCATCCCGGTCCCGGACGAAAAGCTCGACCGGGCGCCCGTGCCGGGCCCGGGAGTAGCGGGCGTTCGCCCTCGGCAGCCAATCCGCGAGCTGGGCATTGAAATCCAGCGGGGACTCGAACGTCCGGCCGGGCATGAAGCCCTGGCGGAAGTAGCGGTTCATCCGCTCTACCATGCCCTTGGATTCCGGATCCCGTGGCGGCAACTGCCGGATCTCGCAGCCCAGCACGCCAGCGAACGCCGCCGCCGGCTCGGTCAGCCGGCCCTGGCCGATCCCTGACTCGTTGTCCCAGACCAGCTGCTTGGGCACTGCACCGGCCTCCTTCAGCAGCGACCACATCCCACCCAGCAGATCAAAGGTCGTGCGGGTCGGCAGCATCCTGGCCTGGATGTATCCGGAGAACGCGCTCGTCATCACCAACACCGGAGGCTTGCCCTCCTGCCCGTGCCCCAGAGGCAGCGGCTCATGAGGAAACCACAAATCGCACTGCATCGCCTGGCCCGGTTCATGAACCAGCCGGTCCACCGGATCCGCCGGCATATACTCGGGCCTGAGTCCACGGACCTTGTCCCGGAACAAGGATGCAGAGCCCGTCCAGCCGACGCGCTCGGCCAGAACCGAAGCCGGCATCGTCGGCGTCTGCACCAACAAGGCACGCACCTGTGGCGCGTAAGCATCAAAGCTCGAACCGGCCGGCTTCCGCTCATACTTCGGCGGCCGCTCCGCCTCCAACGCCCGGTCCACCGTCCCCCGCGAAACCCCGAGCTGTTTAGCCAGCTCCCTCTTGGAGATCTTCTCCGTCGCGTATCGGTGGCGTATCTGCGCCCAAACATCCAATGTGATCACCTTCCATAATGGTCAGTGGCCTCATTTTCAGTTGGCGTTATTGGCCCTACTTTCGGTTGGCGTCAACAGCTTGTTCAGAGTGCGCGAATAGTTCGAAATCGAATATGTAGCCGGCTAGTAAATCGGCGGCCTGATGCGAGCTGATTCCTTGTAGCAGAGTAAGTGCCGCTGCCATCCAGAGCACCCCCGAACTATCCCCAAGCCAAGAAGCTGATCAACGGTGAACGGTCTGTACCCGTTAACGGCCTTCTGGCTGTCGACGTTTGACCTACCTGCCGTCACCAGCGAGGACGATGGCAATACCGATTGCTCCCATGGCGGCTGCTGCGAAGGCGGTCCACAGCACTGATGAAATATCGGCGTTCACCTTTTCCTGTGCGATGCCCTGCGAGCTGGTGCTGTACCGGCGGCGCTGCGTGAAGTAGATGGCGGCGGCGGCCGCGACTGCGACCGCGAACAGTGCAAGGATGGGGAACCCGTGATGGGGGAGCCAGCGAAGGAATATGGCACTGACAGTCACGAGGGCCATCATGGTCCTGCCCCACGCGAGCGTGGTTCGTTCCGGTTGCAGACCAGCGTCTCGGTGCATGCCGGTAGGCGGGTGGTTGGGCCTCATGAGCCTTCCCTCAAAGGATAACAACCACGATGACGGCAGCGGCCAGGGCACCTGCTCCGGCCAGCAGCGGTACGATCATCGGCAGTGGAAGCGGTTCCTTGCTGCGCATGCTGCGCTCCACGCGGAGCCAACGAACAGCTGAGCCGGCACTGAGCAGCATGCCGAGGATGAGCAGGACAGAAGCAAGGCCCTTCCGTAACGACTCAACAAACAGCTCTGATGCGAACGCCTCGATCGCGATTCCGCCGGCCAAGAGGGCGAGGGAGGTGCGGATCCAGGCCAGGAAAGTACGCTCGTTAGCCAGCGTAAACCGGGGGTCTGGCTCGGTGCCGCCAGGGAGCAGGCGCTCGGCGATCTTCCCGCGCGACGGCGGGACGGGAGCGGCCGTGCCGGGCGTTTTGTTGGCGGACACGTTCAGTCAGCGGCCGTTCGAAATCCGCAATTACTACTGGACGAGTCAGGGGTGTTGGAGCTTCTCGCCGCCACCCGGTAGCGGTTGCAGTAGGAATCATGACACAGGTAGGAACCCCCACGCATGACACGGCCCCTGCCGATGGTGGGCCCTTGGGGGTTGGCGACTGGTGAATTTCTGTAGTACTTGGGCAGGAACCAGTCCGAGCACCATTCCCAGACGTTGCCGCTGACTTCGTACAACCCGTAGCCATTCGGGGGAAAGCTACGGACCGGGGCGGTCGCAAGATATCCGTCTGCCCGGGTGTTGACTTCCGGGAACAGACCTTGCCAAATGTTACAGTTATGGGCCCCGTCAGCCGCGTGCAATTGGTTACCCCACGGGTAGCGCTGCTGTTCCAAACCGCCGCGGGCGGCATACTCCCATTCGGCCTCGGTCGGCAGGCGGCGGCCCGCCCACCGGCAATAGGCGAGGGCATCATCATGGGAGACCTGGACGACTGGGTGGTCCGGGATCTCGGACCAGTGCTGTCCCGGCCCGGCCGGGTGCGCCCAGTCCGCCCCTTTAACATTCAGCCACCAAGGCGAACCAGCAGACGCGCCGAGAACGTCCTTCCGCTCCGCCTGCACGACCAGGTGGAACACGGCCGACGTGCCGTACTTCTCCGCTTCGGTACGGTACCCCGTGGCGTCCACGAAGGCTGCGAACTGTTTGTTAGTTACAGCCGTGGTATCGATCCTGAACTCTTTCAGGTCCACGGCGTGGACTGGGACCTCGCCGTCGGCGGGGTAGCCCTCGTTAAAGCTGTCACCCATCTGAAAAGTCCCCGCCGGTATCAGGACTTCCGCATGCTGCGATACATGTCTTTTGGCGGGTCCGGGAATCTGTTGCAGCAGGGGCACTGCCGTTGTTGTTCGTTCGGGGGAGCAGCAGCTTGGCTCGGGCGCTTGCGTCGTCTTATCCACGAAATACTTTCAGTCATCCTAATCTGAGGTCACCTCGAAGTGGTGTTAAGCGTTGCGGAACGCTCGATCCCGGCGCCGAGGTAAGCGGTCCATTTCCGGTGCTGGGCTTCGAGCCAAGCTACCCAGGAATCGGCTTGGGCTGCGTTGTAGTTATGCGCTCCGTTGAGGAGCTCAGCCATAAATTCAACGTCGATAGGGAAGCGGCTCTGCTCGAGGAGGACGCCTCGGTCGCGATTTCTGTAGCGTTTGATCTGGTCTTTTCGGAATGCGAGTTCTGTTTCGATGAGCGGGAGAACGGTGGGAGGGTTCAGGGGCACTAGACAGGTCAGCCGGGCGGTGAAGTCCGGTTCCTGCCATCGCGCCGGAGGGACGTACTGTGACTCGGTTACCCGGGTCAGATGCTCAACACCGGTATCGGTGAGGCGGTAGACCTTGGCATCGGGCGCACCCTCACGCTCCTCGACAGTAAATTCGATGTGGTCGTGTTTCAGCAACCGACTCAGGGTTTTGTAAATCTGGGACTGGTCAGCGTTAGCTCGAACAAATTGCCCTTCCGTCCCGAGCCACCGGCCGAGGTCGTACCCGCTGCAGGGCGCCCGGGCGATCAACGCCAGCAGGATCTCTTCAAACTTCATTTCTTGCTTCCCGTCTTCAGCCCCGGCCGGAGCCGAGCTTTCGGCGGCCCATATGCTGACCGCCAGTTTACCGCTGCATCTATACCAGGGCCTGGCGCCGCAACTTACACCGATGGGGCGCCAGACACCGCTACTTAGTTGTTTCAGCCAGTTCCGCTTCCAATTTCCGGATCTGGGGGGAACGAAGGTTTGGGGTCATTGCGGCGGCTTCCAGGATTGTGTGACCGGCGAACATTGCCATGGCTGCCTCGTTTCCCAAAGTGGGAATCGCCTCTACCAACGTCCGACGGCGTCGTTCGTCCTTTATCAGCTCGGCGATAGGGACTGTTGTCACAATGGACTCCGCAGGGAAGTCCGGAACACGTGCGGCTGGTTCCCGGGAGGACTGAACCTGAGGCCACTGCTGGTTAATAAGCAGGTGCTGTTTTCCGACCGGCTCGGTAGGCGGCAAGCCGAGGCGGACGTACTGCTCGGGCGGGGCGTCGTTTGCCCGCATCAACCCGACCAAGAGAGTTGCCATCCGCAGTTCCAGGTCCTCGTCGTTCAAGGGGTTCTCCTGGTGCGGGTCGGTTTCCAGGTCGAAAAGAAGTGTGCCGAAGCCGTAAGGGCTGCCCATGGTCCATCCCGGCACCTGAAGCAGTGGGACGCCCTTCGTGAAGGAAAACCCATCCACCAGCTTGGCCTGGCGCAGTTCCTCCACGCTGAAACGGCTGCGCATATGGGTTGGCATAAGGGTGTAGTCAAACAAGGGCTCGTTGCCCTCTGAAGCGCACGACCGCATGTACACATACCGCCCGTCGGTGACGTTCACGTGGGCACCGAAGATGCCGAACAGTGCAGCTTCCCGGACCGGCTCATCCTTTTTAAGGACGGACACAAGTGGCTTGCCTTGCATGTCCGGCGTCTGGTCGATGCCGAAGAACTCCAGTAGTGTCGGCCCGAAATCGATGGTCTGGACCAAACTGTCCCGTGTCTCTCCCGCCACCTTAGCTCGAGGGTCCCAGATGAAAAGCGGGGTGTGGATGGTTTCGTCGTACCAGGGCTGAACGCTTTTGCCCCACCAGCCATGTTCTCCGAGCAGGAATCCATGATCGGTGCAAACCATCAACAGCGTGTCGTCCCACATATCGTTCCGGTCCATGAAGTCCATGACTCGGCCCAGGGACTGGTCACACATCGAGAGCAACGACAGGTACTCGTTCCGGGCCCGGTCAACGACGTCATCCTCTTCGATGACCCTGCGGTAGGAGGGCCAGTCGAAAACGGGTCCCTCAGCGTCCTCCAAGCCGTACCGTTTCCGGTACTCGTCGTAGCTGAAGAATGGCTCGTGCGGATCGAAACACTCGATCTGCAGCATCCATTGATCCTGATCGATGTTGGTTTGCATAAACTCCAGCCCGGCGTTGAAGGTACGCGTCTGGGGGTGGTCCGCTTCATTCGTGAGGTACTGGCGGTTGATCCAGTCCTGCCGGGTCAACTGGTTGTCGGCGTTCAGGGTAATTGGTGGGATTGCTTTGGCCACGTGCCCTTTCCAGGCGTCTCCCTCCTGGCCCCGGAAGAACTCGTACGTGTTGAAGCGGTTGTGGTAGGTCGCGCCGCCGTCCTCCCAGTAGTGCTGGTGGTCCGTCACTAGGTGGGTGTAGACGCCTTGACCTTTGAGTATCTCGGGAACAGAGTCATCGAAGGGCTCGAGCGGACTCCAGGACCTGTGCAGAAAGTTGTACCGGCCGGTGTGCATTTCACGCCTCGCGGGCATGCAGGGCATGCTCCCGGCATAGCAGTTGTTGAACATGGCCGTCTGCCGGGCAAGGCGTTCAAAGTTTGGGGCATGGACGCCTTCGGCCCCGTAGGGGGGGAGCATTTTGCGGTTTAGGCTGTCGAACATGACGACGATTGCTCTCATCAGGGCTGACCTTCCGATCCGGTGGCGGAGAGCAGTAGTCGCCGTTCCATCCTTCGCTCACGCTGCCGCCGGGGGTCGGCCACCGGTGCGGACATGAGGAGTTTCTGGGTGTAGGGGTGTGATGGGTGGGAGGTAACTTGGTCGCCTTCGCCGTACTCCACGATGTCGCCCCCGAACATCACCGCGACACGGTGGCTGATGTGCCGAACCACGGACAGGTCGTGGGAGACGAAGAGGTAGGCAACGCCTGTGCGCTCCTGAATTTCAATGAACAGATCCAGGACGCGCGCCTGCGTGGAGAGGTCCAGGGCCGAGACAGGCTCATCGCAGACGATCAGGCGGGGCGAAAGCGCCAGCGCCCGGGCGATGGCCACGCGTTGCCGCTGGCCGCCGGAGAATTCACGCGGGAACTTGTCCACGGCACCGGAGGGCAGGCCAACTTGTTCCAGCAGCTCGCTGATGCGGGCACGGGCGGTACCCTTCAGTTCGGGTTTCGCCAGCAGCGGTTCACTGAGGATGTCGCCCACCGTCATGGTGGAGTTCAAGGAGGTGTAGGGATCCTGGAACACCACCTGGATCGAGTCGCTCAACTTACGGCGTTCCTTGCGGGGCAGGGCTGTGATGTCCTGGCCGTCGAAAGTGATGGTTCCCGAAGCCGGCTGGACAAGGCCCAGGATGGCTCGGCCCAGGGTGGTCTTTCCGGAACCTGATTCGCCAACCAGCCCGACAGTTTCACCCGGCAGGATGTCGATCGAAACTCCGTGCAGGACCTGGACGGGTGTTTTGCGGAACCCTTTCCGGGGGTACTCGACTACCACGTCCTTGGCCGCCAGCAGGGGAGCCACTAAGTCGGTTTCAAGCATGGTCTTTTCCTTTGCTGGTGGAAGCGGATGTCAACTCGAGCGGGGGCCGCGGCGGGGCGTCGTCGAGGGTCGCGCCCAGCAGGGCCTTGGTGTAAGCCTCCTGGGGTGCGTAGAAGAGCGTCTCAGCGTCGTTGGTTTCCACAACCCGCCCGTTCTGCATCACCACGACGCGGTTGCACAGGTCGGCGACGACGCCGAAGTTGTGGGTGACCATGACGATGCCCATCTCCATTTCACTTTGCAGGTCACGCAGCAGGTCCAGGACTTCGGCCTGCACTGTCACGTCCAGGGCGGTGGTCGGTTCGTCAGCGATCAGGAGCTTTGGTTCACAGGAGACGGCTCCGGCGATGAGGACGCGCTGGGCCATGCCGCCGGAGATTTCGTGGGGGTAGGAACGGAAGGTCCGCTCGGGGTCGGCGATGCCGACGCGGGCCAGGAGAGCCAGGGCACGTTTGCGTGCTTCCTCCTTTGAGATTTTCAGGACGGCCTGCATCGGCTCGACCAGCTGGTGGCCGATGGTAAAGGACGGGTCCAGGTTGCTCATGGGTTCCTGCGGAATGTAGGAAATTTCCCGTCCGCGGAGCTTTCGCATCTCGCTCTCAGGGGCGAAGGTGATGTCCCTGCCGCGGAATTGGATCGATCCGGACAGGATCCGGCCGCCACGTGGGAGCAGGCCTAGGATCGAGAACGCCGTCTGGGTCTTGCCGGAACCCGATTCACCGACGATTCCCAGGATTTCTCCGGCAGCGACGTCGAAGCTGACGCCTCTGACAACAGTGAGCGGGTTTGCGTCGCTGCCATATCCGACCTGGATGTCCTGGACGCGCAGCAGGGGCGCCTTCCCGGGGACGGTATCCAGAGCTTCGATGCCGGGAGTGGTGGCCGAGCCCTGGCCGTACTGCTTGACGGCGCGGGGGCGGGCAGCGGCAGCACGGGGGCCTTGGAGTCCATCGCGGATGGCGTTGCCCAGGAGAACGAGGGAGGCCACTGTCGCGGCGATGATCAGGCCGGGCCAGAGGATGCCGGGTGGGTTGATGTAGATGTTGCTGAAGGCGTCCTGCAGCATTCCACCCCAGGTGGGGGTGGCTGGGTCCCCGAGGCCGAGGAACTCCAGGCCCGACTGGATAATGATGGCGATGCCGGCGATGACGGCGGTCTGGATGATGATGGGGGAGCGGACAACACGGAGGATGTGGCGGCTGATGATACGGGTGTCGCTGAGCCCCGAGACACGCGCGGCGTCGACGTAGAGTTCGTTTTTGACGGCGATGACCTGGTTGCGGACGAGGCGGAAGAATCCGGGTGAGAGCATGACGCCGAACACCGCCATAGTGGAGTACACCGACCCGCCGAGCGTCTGGTAGAGGGCTAGCAGGACAATCATGGCCGGCAGTGCCATCAGGATGTTTGAGGCCCAACTAAAGGTCGCGTCGAAAGCCTTCCCGAAGTACCCGGCGACCAGACCGGCAACGGAGCCGAGCACGAGGGCGATGGATACCGCGATCAGAGCTCCGAGGAGCGTGTTCTGGCCGGCCCAAATGAGACGGCTGAACACGTCCCGTCCGGCGCCGTCGCCACCGAGCAGGTACTCGGCAGAAGGCGGCGCGAGGATCTTATCAATTTTCACCTCTGTCGGGCTGTTGGGGGCGAAGAATGGTGCGACGATGCTGATCAAAATGATGAGGGCCAGGATGATGAGGGCGATGAGTCCCAGCGGGTTTCGCAGAACGGTCCGCGTGATGGACACACGTCCGGTCGCTGCAGGCAGCGGGGCACTGGGAAGGGCTGTCGTTGCTTCGGTCATTGCAGGCGCGCTTTCGGGTTGATCCAGCCGTTGGCAAGGTCGATGACAAGGTTGACGATCACGACGAGGATCACCAGGGCCACCACAACACCCATCAGGGCGGGCACGTCACCTTGGAAGGATGAGTTGATGGTCAAAGTGCCCATGCCGGGTATGGCGAAAACGCGCTCGATTACCACAGCTCCGCCCAGGAGGGCAATGAACTGCAGGGACAGAACGGTCAAGGCCGGGGGAGCTGCGTTCCGCAGGACGTGCTTGAGGAGCACGCTGGTTGAACTGAGGCCGCGGGCACGCAACGTGCGGACGTAGTCCATGTCCAGAACGTCGATGACAGCGCCGCGGATCTGTTGTGCGGCCGAGGCGATACCGCCCAGGACCAGGGCGGTCACAGGCAGGATCAAGGCAAGGAACCAGCCAGTGAGGGATTCGGCGGCGGGCACGTATCCGGTGGCAGGGAAGATGGGGACTGCCACGGCGAAGAGAACCACGAGGACCAGAGCGACCCAGAAATTCGGCAACGAGAATCCGATGACGCTGACAACCTGCAGGAGCCGGTCGAGCCAGCCGCCGCGTACGGCGGCTGTTACACCGAGGACGGCACTGATGATTGCGGTGACGAGCACGGCGAGGATCACCATCGAAAGGGTGACCGGCAGCCGGTTCGCCAGGAGTGCACTGACAGGTTCGCTGGTAAACCAGGAGACCCCCAGGTCGCCTGAAATGGCGTGGGAGAACCAGTCGAAGTACTGGACGGGGAGTGGCCGGTCCAGGCCGAGCTCCCGGGCTTTTGCGGCGACGTCTTCGGCCGTGGCGCTTTCGCCGAGGATGTTGCGGGCTGCGTTGCCGGCGTTGGAGTAGATGAGCGCATAAGCGATCGTGGTGATGACGAGGATGAGGACGACGCCGGAGAGCAGGCGACGTGCCAGGAAATTGATCATTGATTCACCGTCTTGGAGTGGTGGGGGGGGGGCTGGCGGGCCACCACCTTCTGGTTGATTAGGAAGTAGGCCGGTAGTTACGGATCCAGGGCGCCACGTTCCACGGCTGTGCGGTGACTTGGGTCTTGGCGCTGGTGGCGATGATATTATCTACCCGGTACCACGGGGCGAACCAGGCGTTGTCCACCATCCAGGTGTTGACTTTCTGCATCGCCTTGTCCTGTTCCTCTCCCGGCTTGGCAACGCGCGCCGCCTGTACGAGGGCGTTCAGCTCGGAGTTGTTGACCTTGGCTGTATTCCACGGGGAGGTCGGGAGGGCAACCTTCTGGAAGTCCTGCCAGGCGGACTGGCTGCCGAGGGAGAAGAAGAACATCGGGAATTTACCGGAAAGCACCTCGGAAATCGATGCGTCAGCGGATACCTTCTGCCATTTGACCTTGATGTTCAGGGCGCCGAGTTGCTGTTCGATGATCGGCGTGATCTGGGGGAACGTGGCGAGGTCAGGCATCAGGACCTCGAACCCGCCCGCGTATCCTGCTTCGCTCATTAGCTTCTTCGCTGCATCGACATCAAAGGAGTATTTGTTGTCCAGGTCCTTCACGTAAGCCTGGCTCTTGGTGTTGAAGATTTGGTCCGTGACCTCGCCTTGGCCCTGCTGGAGGTTTTTGAGGATCGAATCGGCGTCAATGGCCATGTTGATAGCCTGACGTACGCGCACGTCTCCGAGGGCGGGAACGGTCTTGCCTTCACGGTCGGCGATGAAAAGACCGTGCCAGTCCACGGGCTCGGTGCTTATTTTCAGCCGGCTGCTTTCTGCTTCCTTTACGCTCTTCGCTTCGATAATCCCTGCGTCGACCTGCCCTGACTTCAGGGCGTTGAGCCGGGCGGTGTTGTCGGAGATGGGCTTGACGACGATCTTGTCGTACGGGAAGGCGTCCTTGTTCCAGTAGTCCGGGTTCCGGGTGTAGGTGTACTGGCTGCCGGCTGTTGTTGCGCTCTTATCGAGTTTGTAGGGACCACTGCCGACGGGGGTCGAAGCAATGTCCGGTGATGACTCAGCGGTGGGGCTCGCCATAGCCCCTCCCACCACGCCGAGGTAGAACACCAGGCCCGGGTCCGGAGCGCTGAGGTTGAGGTTCACTTCCGTGGGGCTGACCACGTCGACACTTGCGATCGATGCCGCCATGTAGGTGTTCTGGCCCTTGCCGTTCTTGAGGTGCTCAAGGTTGGCTTTGACCGCTGCACCGTCGAAGGGGGCGCCGTCAGTGAACTTCACACCCTCGCGCAATTTGAGATTCAGAACCGTGTTATCGGCGTTGTATGACCATTCGGTGGCAAGGTTTGGCTGAAGCTTCGCATTTTCATCTAGCACCAGAAGGGTGTCATAGACCGGCATCCAGTAGTGCACCCTGTTACCGATTTCAAGGGCCGCCGGATCGAACGAATTGTTATCGAAGGGGCTGGCCAGTGTCAGGGTGCCCCCGGTTGCGCCGGCGCCCCCCGACTTAGTCCCAGTCCCTGAGGTTCCGCCGCCACCACAACCGGTGAGCAAGAGACCACTCACTGTTACAGCTGCGAGAACGGCCGCCGCACGTTTACCTAGTTGCACAGAATTCTCCTTTGAATGTTCCGGCCCCCGATCGCGGCGGCGCTATAGGAATAGTCCTATAGTGGGCGCGCTCCTGGAGGTTGTCAAGGGTGCAGCGTAATTCAGATCACAACTTTCATATGACCAGTACAGAGAAGGCGCCCGGGACCCCATTGACAGACGACATGCACTCGCTACTATAGGACTATTCCCATAGCAAGCCTGAGCTGGCAGTTATCAGAGACCCATCGCCGGCGACGCCGAAACAAATGACAAGGACGTCCATGGAAACCCTCCCAACTGATCCGAGCGCTGACCCAAACCGTGCACAGAATGAAGACCAGGGCATTGACAAGCGCCTGAAAGCGCTGCTGGTTAAGCTCACGCTGGACGAAAAGGTCCAGCTCTTGACTGGCCGGGATTTTTGGACGACGTGGCCGATGGAGAAAATCGGTTTGCGCCCTGTACTCGTTTCCGACGGACCCTCGGGCGTACGCGGTGAAGTGTGGGACGAGCGTCAACCGTCCATGAACTTTCCGTCCGCGACTGCGATCAGCTCAAGTTGGGACCCTGCCATCGCTGACCGCCTTGGCGCCGCATCCGCAGTTGAAGCGCGCCGCAAAGGTGTCGACGTCGTCCTGGGCCCGACTATCAACCTGCACCGTTCACCGCTTGGTGGACGGCACTTCGAGGCCTTCAGTGAAGATCCGGTCCTGACCGCCGAACTGGCGGCAGCCTACGTAGCCGGCGTCCAGCGCAACGGCGTCGGTGCCACCCCGAAGCACTATGTGGCAAATGATTCGGAAACGGACCGGTTCACTGTTGATGTGCTGGTGGATGAACGTTCCCTGCGGGAGCTTTACCTGTTGGCGTTCGAAAAGGCCATAGTGGAATCCCGCGCCTGGCTGGTGATGAGCGCTTACAATTCCATCAACGGTGCAACTGCCACCGAAAACGAGCTGCTGGAAACCCCGCTGAACAGCGAATGGGGCTTTGACGGTGTGGTCATCAGCGACTGGACGGCCGTCAGGAGCATCAACAGCGCCCGACATTCCCAGGATCTTGTTATGCCTGGACCCGAGGGGCCTTGGGGTGAAGCCTTGGTCGCTGCGGTGAAGGCCGGGGAAGTCGAGGAGAGAAGCGTCGACCGGAAAGTTCTGCGGATCCTGCAGCTCGCTGCCCGGGTCGGGGCGCTGCAAGGCTTCGACGCCGTGGGCTTGCAGGAAGCGGAGGTGGAAGACCCTATTGCCTTCGCCCGGGAGGCCTCAGCGGCGGGAACCGTGATGGTGAAGAACGACGGCGTCCTGCCCCTGGACCCGACTGCAGTGAAGACAGTTGCGGTGATTGGTCACAACGCCCGCTACGCGCGCACCCAGGGCGGGGGCTCGGCCACGGTAGTGCCCGAAAAGATCGTGACCCCTCTGGCGGGTATCCGGGAGGTGTTCGGCGCCGACAAGGTCACCTACAGCGTCGGCGCGGTGGTCCAAGAAGGCATCGCCGAACTGCCCCTGGACCGGCTGCAGAACCCAGAGACGGAAGATCCAGGGATGCGGGTACGCTTCCTTGATGCCCAGGGAACGGAGCTTTTTGCGGAGGACCGCCGAGCCACCGCCCTCGTCTGGTTCGGAGGTAACGCTCCGATTGAAGCCTCGTCCATGATTGAGTTTCACACAATATTCACCCCGGACGAGACCGGAACCATCAGGCTGGGCTTCTCCACAGTAGGCAACGGCAGGATTTTCGTTGACGATGTGCTGCGCCATGAAGAGCACATCGTTCCCGTCGGAACGGACCTGGGCGCTGCATTCCTTGCACCGCCCTCAGCGTCAGTAGAAATCCAAACCACCGCCGGGGTCCCGTTGGACGTACGAGTGGAACTGGACACCGATGATCGCACCGGACCGCTGTCCAACGCCCTCAGCATCACCATCGGCACTGAGTCGGATGACTCTGACCCGGACACGCTGATAGATGAAGCCGTCCAGGCCGCGCAGGCTGCCGATATCGCCATCATCGTGGTCGGCACCAACTCCCGCGTCGAATCAGAAGGCTACGACCGGACCACCCTCGAACTCCCGGGCCTGCAGGACCGCTTGGTCCACGCAGTCGCCGCCGCCAACCCCCGCACCATCGTCATCGTCAACTCCGGGTCACCGGTCCTGCTTCCCTGGCGCGACGAGGTGGCCGCCACCCTGATCAGCTACTTCGGCGGCCAGGAATTCGGCCACGCCCTCACCGACATACTCACCGGCACCATAGAACCCGGCGGCAGGCTCCCCACCACCTGGCCCGCCACGCAGGAGGATCTGCCCGTCATAAACGTCACGCCCGCGGCAGACGGGACCCTAACCTACGATGAAGGCATCCACATCGGCTACCGCGCCTGGCTCAAAGCCAGCACCACCCCCGCCTACGAATTCGGCTACGGGCTCGGCTATACCGAATGGACTTTGGACAGCGCCGAGGCGGCCCCTGAAGCAACTCCGGGCACCACCGTTCCCCTCATGGTGACGCTAACCAACACCGGCAACCGCAGGGGCAAGAACCTGGTGCAGGTCTACGCAGAGAAGCAAGGCTCCACGGTTGACCGCCCAGTCCGCTGGCTCGTCGCGTCCAGCCCGGTGTGGGCAGAACCCGGCGAAACCATCAGTGCTGTCCTGAACTTCCCCACGCGCCTTCTGGCCTACTGGGACAACGAATGGACCTACGAACCCGGTGATTACACCCTCCGCATCGGCACCTCCGTGACCCAATTGCCCCTCGCAACCACGGTCCGTCTCGCCTGAGGCCACCGCAAGACTGAAGAAAGGAGCCGCATCGATGCAACTCATGAGCGGGGGCGCGTCAACTCCGGGTCCCGCCAGCGCGGTCCAAGGCCGGAGCGATAGCCGCCCGGGCATGGTGGAAGTGAACGTGGCCATCGTTGCCGAGGTGGATCAAGCCTTGGAAGATGCCATTGCGGTTGTCACCGAAGCCGCGAGACATCACCGTATCGGGGTCCTGGTCACCCGGACCGGTGCCGGCAGTTACATTGTCCGGGCTCACCCAGCCGTTCCCTATGGACTTATTCGGCAGCAGCACGGATAACCCCAGCCCCAGACGAAGCGACTTGAAGCGATGTTGTTCCCACCACCAGCCCTGGCCATATCGGTGGGAACAACACCGTGCTCGGGGACCTAGTGCAGCAGCCGCGGAAAAGCCGCGTGATGGCGCAGTGCAACCTTCCGGCCCCTCCCACGATCAAAATAAAAGAGCCGATAGTTGTGATTCTGTAACCTAGCGACGCTCGCCTGGGGTACCTCTCAGTCCGGCTTGGCGTGTCGCAGGTACTGGTAGACAGAGGACATGTGTCGTTCTTCTGCCCCGTTGTATGCGCTTAGCGGACGAATGAGTGAGTTCGAGGCAATTGCTCCATGATGCGCCGTCCAGCCAGTAATACGGCTGGCAATGAACACAGGAGTGAACATCGGGGTGTCGAAGCCCATAAGGTGGTATGCAGGTCCAGTGGGGTAATCGAGGTTGGCTTGATGGCCTTCGCCTCCTCCATAGCCTGCTCAAGGCCGTTGTACAGCCGCAAGAGTTCCGGTCTGGGGAGCGCCCCGCAATCTGGACGGACCACGCGGGAGCGATGCGGCTCGCCGTCGTGGCCTTGCACGATCTAGGTCACCGCGTTATCGCGCACGTATCGGGCTCCCCCTACGCTTCAGGCACTCCCTGGCACGTAGGGCGATCCGCAGCGTTCGTGGAGGCGACGGCGGAGCTCGGCATAGCCCACTCGGAAACGCAGGGGGATTACTCTCGTCAATCAGGTGCCGAAGCCATTCGCTCGCTGCTCGCCGTCGAGCAACCACCCACGGCGATAATTTTCGATAACGACCTAATGGCACTCGGAGGCCTCGCCCAAGCGGGCAAGAGCGGACGCTTGGTACCAGACGATCTCTCGATCGTCGCCTGGGACGACTCCGTTCGTTGCCAGATGACCGACCCGCCCCTGGTCGCGGTAAGTCACGACGTCCGCCAGATAGGGCAGATGATTGGCGATGCGATCACACAGGCGCGCGCCGGCCACCTCGTCAGAGCCGAAACGCCGCCGCCTACGCTCGTCCTCCGCGGCAGTGTACGCGGGCCGAACGTTGCCGAGAGGGAGTCGGCGGGCTGCAGCGACAGTGGGACACCCTTCAGTTCGTCTCGTGCTAAGCATGAGGACAAGTAGCGGACTCTCCTGCCCGTTCTTAAGGCCGATATTGAAGATTCTGTCGGGTTGGGCGGCCAGATTTTGCTTTATGCCCGATTGGTTCGTCTACGTGGCTCGTGTTTTGCGGAGGTACTCGCGAAGGCCTGGGATGGCGAAATCGACCTTGCCGTACGCGGGTGCCTCTATGAGCCCAGCGGCGATGAGCCGAGCCCGGTAGTTGGCCACAACGTTGCTCTTGGCGTTGAGCCGCTTGCCAATGTCGCCGGCGGCAACAGCACCATCGTCTTCTGCCATGGCACGGAGGAAGTCCTTGTCCTTCTCCGAGGCAGTGGAAAGAGCGGCTTCAATCACCGTCATCTCATGGCGGCGACGGGCTGCAGCAATGGCCTGGGTGACGTTCTCCGCCTCCAGGGTGAGATCGTTGATCTCGGCTTGGCGCCATAACTGATAGCCGATGAGCTGGATCAGGAAGGGGTAGCCGCCGGTCGCCTCGGCTGCACGCCGGATCTGCTCGTTATTGATCCTGATTCCGGCCTGCCGGAACGTGTCCTCGTAGGAGCGTTGAACTTCGATGACGGCCGCGGCATGCAGGTCGATCCGTTCTGCCCGGCGCAGGAACGTGGCGACTCCCTCGTTCAGCAGGTCCGAAACTGCCGCCGGGAGCCCCGCGAAAATCAAACCTATCGGCAGCCCGTCGCGAATGAAGTGCTGGACGTCCGCGGCGAGCTGGGACAGTTCCGTGCGGTCAGCCGAATGGATTTCATCAACAGTGAAAAGCAGCCCGGTCTTCTTTTCGGCTAGCAGACTCAGGAGTTGGCCGCCCAACCTCCGCCAGTCAACCTGCCTTTCGGGCGGAAGCTGGGTGGTTAGCGTGAAGCCGGCCACGCCAACGGCGGTGATTCGGCGTCCGGCCGGCCCGGGACCGAGTTCGTCCAGATGAAGCCGCATCGTCTCGCCGATCCGGCCCACAAAACCGGGCGTGGCGGTCTCGGATACGACAATCCAGCCTTGCTGCCGGGCTTTGTCCTGGGCCGCGCTCAGCAGCGCAGTCTTCCCGATACCGCGGGCGCCGGTGATGATGGTCAGCAGTCCTGGCGCGCCAGAACCTAGCCCAAGGCCATACTCGAACTCATCAAGCATTCCCTCGCGCCCAATCAGTTCCGGGGGAGTAGCCCCCGCGGTGGGGCGGAAGGGATTGGGCGACGCGGGCATCTGTGAGTCCTTGTGAGTCTTGTGAGTCGCTGTGAGTCTACTTCCTCATCGCTGTGGTCCTACAATCCTCGGGCTCTCGTCATTTATGTCGTCAGCTGCGGCGGCGTCAGGATGGTCCGAGTCCCGTTTTGTTGAAAGTCTCGGCCGCCACGACGGGCAGCCAGCCCAACGACCAGGGCTGGCGCACAAGCCCTGCAACGGTAACGCTGACCCTGAATGCCGGAGCCAAGGCTTCCATAGAGTACCGTGCGGGCGAAGGGCAGTGGCAGGCATACGACACCCTCCCCTGGTCATCGCCCAGGACGGGGAAACCACCCTGTCCTACCACGCCGTCGTTGACGGAGCGGCCCGTGGAGAAGTCCGGCGGAACGCAAACCCTCCGTATCAACACCACCGCGCCCGTGGTAAAGCTTAACGGTGGCCCCAGCGGCAGCTACGTCTTCGGCCACGACCCCACCGCACCTACCTGCGACGCCAGTGACGCAACGTCCGGATTGGCCTCCTGCCTCATCACCGGCGGCGGCACCTCAGTGGGCGAGCACACCTACACCGCCACAGCAACCGACAACGCCGGCAACTCCGTGATCGCGGAGCTGAAATACACCGTACAACCCTGGACGATCAACGGCTTCACGGCACCGGTCGACATGCAGGGAGTATGGAACACGGTCAAGGCAGGCAGCACTGTACCTCTCAAGTTCACGATGTTCGACGACACCACGGAAATCACCGACACAGCGAAAGTGAAGAGCTTCAGCACTGCGGGCGTCAGCTGCCCCGGCGGCGGTGCACAGACAGATGAAATCGAAACAGTCACCACCTCCCCTGCAGGCCTTGTCTACCAGGATGGGCAATTCCACCAGAACTGGAAGAGCCCAAAGACTCCAGGCAAATGCCTTCAGGTCACCATCACTGCACAGGACGGCAGCAACATCACAGCCAACTTCCTCCTCAAGTAACAGGACCTGAAGCCAATTCATCAGAAGGGGTGGGCGATGCCGGGAAACTCGGCATCGCCCACCCTTTCTGGTTCAAGATCTTCCAACGCCCGGATTTGCGGCCGGAATGATAGCGGACACCCCGCTACGACTCGTTGCATAAGCCCCCAGAATGAAGGCTTCCTCAGCCCGGGTGAGAGGTTAAGATCGTTGACCTTTGAGGAGGCTTTCCGGACTCCATGCCGCCTCTGCTCCCGTTGTTCAAACGCCGACAATGATGATTCCGTAAAGCTGCGGACACCAGGCCGAGGTGGCCTTCTGAAGCCAGCGAACAGGTTGGCACTGCGGGTGCGACCGTCCCCGAAGGGTCCCGTTGACTTGGCTGGAGGTAGTTGCCGACTGTCTCGCTGACGGTCTTGGGGTGCCCGGGGGGCACCGACAGTGCATCAGAGGGCTATTCCAGAAGCTGTGCTCTTCGGAAACCCTGGGACTCCTTCGGCTATGAGGGCTTAGGTCGTGCGCGTACGTGCATCCGCTCGCCCTGCTGCCCGAACAGGCTGATGAACTCGACGGGTCTACCGTCGGCGCTGGCGAACCAGTGCGGTGTGCGGGTATCGAATTCCGCTGCTTCGCCAGGGCGAAGTGCAAAGTCCTTGTCGCCCAGTACCAGGCGCAGCCGTCCGTTGAGGATGTAGAGCCATTCGTAGCCTTCGTGGACCCGCGGGTCGGGCTCTGGCCCGCGGGCGTTACCGGTGAGCACCATCTTGAAGGCCTGTAGTCCGCCCGGCCGACGCGTAAGAGGTACAGCCGTCATGCCGGCATGGATTATTGGCTGCAGGTGGATTCTCGGATCCCCAGTGGCTGGGGCGCCAACCAGATCATCGAGAGGAACCCCATACAACCTCGCGAGAGGTAAGAGGAGTTCCAGGTTCGGCCTGCGTTGGCCCGCTTCCAGGCGGGACAGAGTACTGACCGATACCCCGGATGCGGAAGAGACATCTCCAAGTGTGAGATTCCGTTCCGTACGCAGTGCCCGAAGCCGGGGCCCAACTGCCCCGAGAACATCGTCCAGCTCTTTTTCCATCCCCCAACTTTGCCATAGTGGCAACAGTTTTTGTCAAACCTCCTTTCCGGGATACAAGCTGTAAAGACCGACGCGGACGTTGGCAGGGAACTTTTAGTAGGCGTCGAAAGGCAGGTCAGGATGGAAACTAGACGGTATGACGTAGTGATTGTTGGCGGCGGCGCGGCGGGACTTAGTGCTGCTACGACGCTGGGCCGGGCGCTGCGCTCGGTGCTGGTCATCGATTCAGGAACTCCCCGCAATGCACCCGCGGCGGGTGTCCACGGATATCTCTCCAGGGACGGTATGAGCCCCCGGGAATTACTGTCCGTTGGACGCCAGGAAGTGCTTTCTTATGGAGGTACGGTGATTGATGGCGAAGCCGCTTCGGCGCAGCGGACCCCCGATGGGTTCGAGGTGACGCTCGGTGATGGCCGCCGGTTCTGCGGCCGACGTCTCCTTATCACGACCGGCCTAACAGACGGCCTGCCTCCGATCAGCGGACTGCCGGAGCAATGGGGAAAAGGCGTTGTTCACTGCCCGTATTGTCATGGCTGGGAAATCCGCGGGCAACGGATTGGAGTGCTGGGCACAGGCCCCCTCTCCACACATCAGGCGCTGTTATTCCGGCAGTGGTCCGGGGATATCACCCTCTTCCTCAACGACACTGTGGAACCCACCGACGAGGAGTGGGCCAAGCTCGCTGCCCGGTCCATCACGGTCGTTGACGGCGCCGTGGCTTCTGTTGACGCTGTTGATGGCGTACTCACAGGCCTCACGCTGCGGCAGGGACCCGCATTTCACCTTCAGGCCTTGGCAGTCGGAACACGTATGGAGGCCAGATCCACGCTTCTGGAATCACTCGGGCTGAATTCCCAGGTGCACCCGCTGGGGGCCGGACGGTTCATCGAGACCGACGCTATGGGTGGTGCGACGGCTGTCCGCGGCGTGTATGCGGCCGGCAACGTAACCAACCTCATGGCCCAAGTCATCACCGCAGCGGCCGAGGGCGTCATGACCGGCGCAAGAATCAACGCCGACCTCATCGAAGAGGAAACCCGCTGGGCCGTTGAGGGGCACTTCGGTCCTTTTTCCGCCGCCTCGGAGGCAGCCGTCTCCAGGATCGTGCTCGGTCACCGACGCCACGGCTTTGAAGATGGACCGAACGTCACTCACACCGGCCCTGCGGCTACAGCAGAAAGGTAATCAGCATCGACAACCACCCACCCGCAACGTCGACGACCTCAGGGCCGGCAAAGGAGACCGGTGCCGGATGTCTGTCCCGCCAATTGCGCACCCCGCCCTCTACTCGGTCCTGATCTGGCTACGTCAATAAGGAGACACGCCCTAGGTGTAATTCCCACTGAGGTTGTGAACGCGGCTGATGTGTGAACCGCGCCTTGGCTGACGACGTTCTGGCCCCTGACTAAGGGACGACTAACGTCACACACCGACCCTATTTGGGCTTCTCCCCTGACCGGAATCAAGAGCCGATAGCGAAGGATCTGTAAAGCTGCTCCGTGGGCTTTGGCTACCTTTGTAGTTCAGTCGGTGGTGAGGCCCGTACATCGAGGTGCTCCGGCCGCGCTCCCTGGTGCGGTGTAGCCGGTGGGATGTACCGCATCAGTGCCAGCGGCGACTCCCTAGGGCCGTCACAGCGGCGGTGATGGCGATGCCGAGGCCGATCGGGACGCTGAGATGGATCTGGAGCAGGAGTACTCCGATGGCGGCCCCGGCGAACATAGCGAGGACAGCGCCGAGCCGTCGGTTGAGTAACCGGGGCCGTTGCTTGCCCACAAGTGACTCTCCGGCGAGGGAGGTGATGGTGGAAGTAATGACCACTGTGGTCATGTCTCGTACGCCCAAATGCCGCGCAATCAGGGCCTGGGAGCCCATGTGCATGGCGATAAGGGCGGCAACGATGACACGAATGGACTGGTGGCCGACGTCTTCCACGCTGAGTGAGATGGCGGCGGTTCCCGTCAATGCGATACAACCCGCTGTGAGAAGGAGCGTGACCCTGCGGTTCCAGCCTTTCGGGCTTGACTGGAGCGTAAATCCGGCGACCGCAGCGCCGAGGAGAAAGGCGCCGAGTGCTACCAGTGGGCCCAAAGTTGGCAGGTTCGCGGCTCCGGCCAACGCCATCGCAAGAATTACCACGTTGCCGGTCATGTTTCCGGTGAAGACGCGATCAAGTCCAAGGTAGCCGACGGCGTCAACCACACCTGTAACGAGCGTGAGGGCCATCATGAGCATCAGTCGGAACTTTTCCGGAGACGCATTTTCTTTCGGGTTAGAGGTGGTTTTGGTACCTGAGCTGGTTACGGCTGATGTCATGGCTTATGGAATCTTTCATCGTGAGGGGTGGTCTCTCTGACCACCCCTCGGACATGCTTGTTGGTCATCGTCAATCAGGCCCACGTCAAGGACGTGGTCGTTGGCCGTCCTGTGCGTCCATGCCGCCAACCACGAAGCGCGAATGGCGGCAGTTATCTTCCGCCGTCGTGAGCCGTTCTGCTTCCTGCCTCGCATTGTTGGCGCGGCGCTCAGCCTTCAAGCTTGGAATGCTCGCTCAGGCGGTGCCATGAACGGTTGTGGTAGACCAGGGCGTCGCCGGGTTCGCCCGCTTGGACGTCACGCATCACGCGGGACTCGAGGGCGTGAACGGCGATGATGGTGGAGGTCCCCACCTCCATGCGATTGATGACGGCGCAGCGCACCCAGGCGCGGACGTCGTCATACACCGGTTCGCCGGTTGCGAGGGCCGACCAGCGGTGCGTCTGGTCAAAGCGGTCGGCGCCGGGGGTCGCTCCCAACTTGGCCAAGTCGACGTCGTGCGCGTCCAGCAGGTGCACGACGACGGTTTCGGCGCGCGACAGCACCGTGGATGCAGACGAGAGTGCCGAGACCGAGAAGATCAGCAGCGGAGGGTCCGCGCTCACTGACACGACCGACGAGACCGTCAGCGCAACAGGTCCTTCGCCGGCATCGGCCGTGATGACGGCGACACCTCCCGGGTGCCCACGGAACAGTGCTTTGAATTCATCGGCCGAGAGGGAGGACGGGAAGCTTTGCTGCGGAGCCTCGAGCCAGGTGTCTGCGGGGTAGGCGTGAAACACCGTTATGACACCTTGGGGGTGGAGCGGGCGAGTTCTTCGCGAACGATGGTCGTCCCTGCGCTGAGGGCACTCAGCTTGGCCAGTGCGACGTCCCGGGGGAACGGTGCCATGCCGCAGTTCGAGCTGGGGATGAGCTTCTCCGCATCGACGAACTGCAGGGCCTTGCGGAGGGTGTCTGCGACGTCTTCCGGGGTCTCGATGGTTTCGCTTGCGACGTCGATAGCCCCAAGCATGACTTTCTTGCCGCGGAGGAGCTCGATGAGGTCCATGGGCACGTGGGAGTTCTGGGATTCCAGCGAGATGATGTCGATGCTGGAGCTCTGGAGCAGCGGGAATGTTTCCTCGTACTGCCGCCACTGTGAGCCGAGCGTCGCCTTCCAGTCATTGTTGGCCTTGATCCCGTAGCCGTAGCAGATATGCACGGCGGTCTCCGCGCGCAGCCCTTCGGCCGCTCTCTCAAGCGCAGCCACGCCCCAGTCCTTGACCTCATCGAGGAAGACATTGAACGCCGGCTCATCGAACTGGATGATGTCAACGCCGGCCGCCTCGAGTTCTTTAGCTTCCTGGTTCAGGATGGTGGCGAACTCCCAGGCCAGCTTTTCGCGGCTCTTGTAGTGGTCATCGTAGAGCGTGTCCACCATCGTCATTGGGCCCGGAAGGGTCCATTTGATCGGCTTGTCGGTGGTTGCGCGGAGGAATTTCGCGTCGTCGACGAATACCGGCCGTTCGCGGCGCACCGGTCCGACGACGGTCGGTACGCTCGCGTCGTAGCGGTCGCGGATGCGCACGGTCTTGCGCTGTTCAAAGTCGACCCCGACGAGATGCTCGATGAAGGTCGTGACGAAGTGCTGGCGGGTTTGCTCGCCGTCGCTGACGATGTCGATGCCGCGCCGGGTCTGCTCGTGGATGGCGATGCGCAGCGCGTCCTGCTTGCCCTCGAGCAGCGCATCCCCCTCCAGCTTCCACGGGGACCAAAGAGTCTCCGGCTGTGCCAGCCACGATGGTTTCGGCAGGCTTCCGACGACGGTGGTGGGCAAAAGTGTGTTCATGATGGGCGATTCTCCGTGGGTCAGTTGACGAGTGCGGGGTAGTTGGCGGTCCACTGGTCCAACAGATCCTTGTGGGGCGTGATGAAGTGTTCCTCCGTGTACTTCGCCTGCGTGATCGCGAGCTGACTGCGCTCGACGCGGTCGTACGCGATCTGGGTCCGTGAGAAATCCTGCTCGCCCAGGCTCGGCTGGTAGACGGCGGCGGCGGCGGAATTCGCGTTGTAGACCTCGGGGCGGTAGATCTTCTGGAACGTCTCCATGGTGCTGATGGTGCCGATGAGCTGCAGGTTGGAGTAGTCATTGAGCAGGTCGCCGCGGAAATAGAAGGCAAGGGGAGCCACGCTCCCGCGGGGCATGAAGTAGCGGACCCGCAGTCCCATCTTTGCGAAGTACGCGTCCGTCAGCGAGAACTCGTCCTGCTGGTACTCGACGCCCAGGACCGGGTGGCGGTTCCTGGTTCGCCGGTACGTCTTGCTCGTGGAGACGCTGATGCACACCACTGGCGGTTGCGGGAAGCGTTCCCGGCATACCGGGGAATCCAGGAAGTGCTGGAACAGCTTGCCGTGAAGATCGCCGAAGTCCTCGGGTACGGTGGGCTTGCCTGAGTCAGCTGCTGCCGCTGGCAGTACGACGCTGAAGTCGAAGTCCCGGACGTAGGAGGAGAAGTTGTTCCCCACGATCCCTTGGTGGCGGACCCCGTTCAGCAGGTCGACGATCTGGATATCGAGAACCTCGAACAGCGGGAACTGCTGATCCGTACCGTCCGCGGTGAACTGTATCTGCACGGAAACGATCTCAAGCTCGAGCGTGTAGCGGTCCCGGTCCGGGTTGTCCCAGTCTGCGAGATCGTTGAAACGACGCCGAATCATGGTTAAGGCGTTGCGGAGGTTCTCCTGGCGGTGCTCGCCACGTGCCAGGTTGGCGAAGTTCGTCGTGATCCGGGAGCCTTCGGACGGGGAGTAGTCCTCGTCGAAGCGGGTGGTGGTAATGCTGAAGGTGAAATCGTCGGCCATGCGCTGCCAATCTTGGAGATGGGCCGGAGACGGCCTTTCAAAAGGGACGTGTTCATAGTGAAGGTTTTCAAGGGGTATCAAGTAACTAGGCGTTACTATGCGTTCATATAGAATTTTCCTATGGCCCAGGTTTCGAGCGGACTGACCCTGCAGCAGCTCCGCTATTTCATCGAAGTTGCCGCTGAGGGGTCGATTTCCGCGGCCGCCGATCTTCTCTACGTCGCGCAGCCGACCATGTCCGCAGCGATGAAGGACCTTGAGGCACGGGTGGGCCGTGCACTCCTGGTTCGCTCCGCCCGCGGGGTCACCCTCACCGCCGACGGGGTAGAGTTCCTCGGCTACGCGAGGCAGGTGGTCGAGCAGTTCGCTCTGCTTGAGCAGCGCTATCTTGGCAGGCCACCGACACGACGTCTGCTCGGGGTGTCCACGCAGCACTACTCGTTCGCGGTGGACGCCTTCGTCCGGATGGTCAAGGCGACTGAGGTGGCCGAATACGAGTTCTCGCTCCGCGAGTCCCGCACGTGGGACATCATCGAGGATGTCAGGACACTCCGCAGCGAGATAGGCATCCTCTACCGGAACGATTTCAACCGGAAAGTCATCGACAAGCTGCTCCGGGAATCCGGGCTCGCGTTCTCTCCGCTGTTCCTCGCCGATCCGCACATTTTCGTTGCGCGGAACAATCCGCTCGCCTCGAAAGAGCGGGCGACTCTGGACGATCTTGCCGCCTTGCCGCGGCTGACCTTCGATCAAGGTGCGAACAACTCTTTTTACTTTGCCGAGGAGATTCTCTCCACGTTGTCCAGTAAGCGGGAGATCCGGGTCTCCGACCGTGCGACGATCTTCAACCTCATGATCGGGCTCCACGGTTACACGATTTCGACGGGCATCATCAGCGGGCAGCTCGACCCGGAGATCGTCGCCATCCCGCTCGAGGTTGACGAACGCATCGAGATCGGCTGGATCGGTCACGCCGCGATTCCGCTTACCGACCAAGCGCAGCGCTACCTCAGGGAATTGCGGGCCGTCGTCGCGGAGTTCGGCCTAGCGCTACTCGACTGACTGCAGTTGAGCAGGCGGGGTCTTTAGCCTTTCGGTGATCGGACGTGTATGTTGCAGCCGAGCGTATTGCTGGTGTCGTATATGCCCCTCGCCGTCGCCGTCGTTGGCATGACCGGGCCGGACGCCAGCGAGTAAGCCGGCATGTTCCAGGTAGTGGCGATCCTGCCAGGGACATCCAGGCCGGGTTTACTGTGCGAGTGCAGTCCCGGCATGGTGTGGGTGGGCGGACCGAATCGGAACTGCAAGAAGGGTGCTGTCGCTGCTGTTCTATGAACGGATTCCTTGGATGGACCGTTCTGTAGCGTCTGCGCCGTCTTGAAGGGCCTGCGGCATGAGGTGCCCGTAGACCTGTTCCGTTGTTCGGACAGATGCATGACCCAGCCGACGTGATATCGCGAAGAGAGACATACCGCCGTCCTGGATAAGCCATGACGCATGAGTGTGTCGAAGGTCGTGAATTCGCGGCGTCTTAGCCACTCCGCGGGCTTGGGCTGTTCGGACGGCCGGCACCCAGTGATGTTGCCAAAATGGTTTGTGAGAAATCCGCCCACCGTCGGTCGTCGTGAAGAGGAGATCGTTACCCGTCGTCCGGCTTGCCGCGATGGGAATCAGCAACTCCACGAGGGCCGGGTTGAGTCCGATGGTTCGTTTGCCGGCCGCGGTCTTGGTTGGCCCCACATAATAACGGGAATGCCCGTCGCGTTTCCAGGCCTTGTTCACCCGCGCGGTGGCCGGTCGGGAACGCAGATCGATGTCGGCCACTCTGAGGGCGGTTGCTTCACCGAACCTTGTTCCCGTCATGACCAGGAACTGAACGAACGTCCTGTAGTGCTCATCAATGACCTCAAGGAGGAGACTGAACTCTTCGTGGGTGAGGAACACGGCATCATCGTCTGCCCGCTCAACTGTCGGCAGCGGCACGCCGCGGCAGGGGTTGCGGGCCACGTACCCGAGGAGCAAGGCCGTGTTCATCGCCGCCGAGAGCAACCCGTGCATGTTGTGGATGCTTTTGGGTGCGGCACCTTTGGCGGTCAGGTGCTTGAGCCAATGCATGGTGTCGCGGTAACCGAACTCGTCGACCGGGATGGTGCCGATCGTCTCCCGAATGTGCAGGTCGAGTATTCGCTGGTAGGTTCCGATCGCGCCGGGCGAGGGGCGGACGAGCAGGTCGATGTGTTCCTGAACTACGTCCGCGACCGTGGGAACATGAGGGTTCCCCGGCCGGGCTTCCGGCAGGACAGGCGCCGTGATCTGGCCGTTGTTGTTGAGGTAGCGGGCGAGGCTGCTGGCTTCCTTCTCCGACCGCAGAGTCACCCGATGCTGTCGACGGGTCCCTGGGTCACGCCAACGCACCGAGAACGCTGTAGTTCCATCCCACCGCGGGCGAGGGGCAATGCTGGCCACAGTGACAGGCTACGCTGAAATGCTGACGAACGGCGAGTGGTACAGATGCCGCAAAGTCTGCCCGTCCGCCAGGTCTCCCGCCGCGGGTAGCGGCGGGAGATTTAAGAGGTCAAATTGGTAAAGACCGTATGGGCCGTCAGGTGATAGGGCTTTAGTGGCTCTCTCCGTAAAGGGACCCAGGGACCTCCGACTAAGATGTCTGGACTGCTGACATTAAGGGCGGGCCTGTGTATACGGTTTGAGGAGTGGTCGTGGAACTAATTGGGCAAGATCGTGGCATGGTGACTGTCGATCTCTCCCGTCTCGGTTACTTGCATGTGCGATGGACGTCCGGCGCAGTGGTCACAACAGTCGAAGCGATCGCGTTGAAGGCTCGCTCTGCTGAATTGAGTGCAGGACGTGCCCTCCCAATGCTGGTGGAAATGGCCAGCATGACGTGGATTGATCGCCGCGCCACAGAGATTTTTGCAGCCCTGTGGCCGCTCGCGCGGATGGCCCTCGTAGGTGTCAGTCCCGTAGACGAGGTCATAGCCGCCTTTTATGCCGCACGACACACCCATTCCTGTCCGACGCGGTTCTTCACGTCACTGGACGAGGCGCTGACTTGGCTGACCAGTGAATCACCCAAATGGACGGCACCTACTATGTCGGGCTTCTAATGGTCGTTCCGGATTCTTGGTGGCAGGCACTACGAGCAGAGCTTTTTGTTGTTGCGGTTAAAAGACCCGGCGGTCGGCAGAATGCAAGTTTGCACGAGCCACGTTGATGGTTAGCGACTGCGTCGACGGTTCCTGGGATGGAGTCATGGTGATTTTCAGTTTGGGGCGAGATGTTGCTGTCGCTTCGCCCCCTCGCCGCCGGCCTTCAACTTCGATCCGGTGATGGCCGTGGTTTTGCATTCCTTCGTGTCTGGGGCGCATTCCTCCTGTGTTTCGGCGGTTGAGCCGCAAGAGTCGGGGGGGCAACGCGTAATGGGAGGACTCGCACGCCGCCTGTGTTCTGGTCAGTTGGATTGGCCGAGGCTGACGACTAGGTTGATGGCCACTGCGACGACGAAGGTGGCGAAGAAGTAGGAGAGCAGGGCGTGCCCCAGGGCGATCCTGCGGGAGGGAGTGGATGACTCGTTCACATTGGCCGCGTTGTATGACATGCCGATGGAGAATGCTGCGTAGGCGAAGTCGCTGTAAGACGGTTCCTCGTCCTGGTTGAAGCGGAAGCGATGGCGGTCGTCGTGGTAGTACATCCGGGCGTACTTGAAGGCGTAGACAGCGTTCACCAGAGCCCAGGCGAGCACTACGCCGAGAGCTGCCAGCAGCGCTGCGGCCACGCCGATGAAGTCTTTCTGCTGGCTGCGGATCAAGGCAAAGACGACCGCTACGAGACTGACGAATGTCGCGGCGATGATGAGGGAGTCAACGAGTCTTCGAGATCGACCTTCATGGCGGGCGAGTTCACCTGTAGCCTCCGGACCGGCGGGCCATGCCTTTGTCCATGACCAGGTCAGGAAGACGCAGCCAGCTACAGACCATCCGATTAAGGGCGCGAGTTCCGGAGCACCGAGCAGCCACGGAACAAGTGCGAAAACTAGACCGATGGTGGCCGAAACTAAAGCCTTGCGATCAAGGTGCGACATTGCAGAAGCTGCCCTTCAGACAAGATTAACTGTGACGCGCCGATAGTCCGCTGTTTGGGTCAAAGCGGATCTTAACATCACGGACTATCGCAGGACCTACTGATTCCCTTCTATCCGCAGAAACCGGGAGATCTGGCTGCTAGTTGTCGTCCAGTGGGTCCTGGCCTGACTTTTGTAGCAATAGTGCCGCTGGCGAAGCGTTCCGGCTGCTCGTGAATCCTGAAACCTTGATTCGAGTTGGCGCCGTTGTTCGGTGCAAGTCAGCAGGCCAATGCGGGCACGAGACCCCAGCCGCGGTGCCCACTTCGCGTAGGTCACCGCGGCAGGAATTGCGGCGCACGTTGTGCTGCTCCGGTGGCATTCCGCCTATGTGGCGGAACGCGCGTCAGATTGTGTGCGCTCCTTTCGCAAGGTTTTATAGGCTGCTGCGAGCCCTGCGGCCGCCAGTACCCATGGTCCGGCCACGATGATCGGATCCATCCACTGGTGGTTGACGTCCGCGCGATCTTGCCCGAACCGTGAGCGGAAGCCGCCCCCGCGGAATTCGCTGACTACCCCGGTTTCGGTGATGGGGTTGTCGGGGCGCAGGGTAGCAAGGGACTTGAGGTGGTGTTCTCCCGCGTCCACCCGGTCAGCGCCCATCAATAACAGCCAGTGCGCGGCCCGGCCCTCGCTGTACTTATAGGCGTATCGCCGGATGGCCCCCGACACCCCGGCGGACGGTGTCGAGGTACCGAAGACCGGGGGCAGGAAGGCGTGCTCGACGGAGCGTTCCCGGGGCCATTTCTCCGGTTGGCGCTCCGGGAAGTCCCAACGCGCGCCTGTCTCGATCCCGGGTTGCTCCCGGGGGTAGGAGGGCCGGTCGGCAGGGTCGAGGTCAGCACCCCAGCCCGGGATTTGGGCCCGCAGTTCTTCCGCGGACTTCGGCGGGATGCGCTTGTTGGGAATATAGGGTGTGGCTGTATCAGTCATGATGCGGTGTCCCTTCAGGACTGGCCGGCGACAACGAGCGGTTTGATGATGTTGTCCAACTTTGCGGAGAACATGTGGTAACCCTCTGCGATGTGCTCCAGCGGAATCCGGTGGGTCACGATGTCGCTGGGTTTGAGGTAGCCGTTGCGAATGTGCTCGAACAGGCGCGGCCACTGGCGCTTCACCGGGCATTGGTTCATCCGTAGCGTCAGGCCCTTGTTCATCGCGTCGCCGAACTTCACCGCGCTGAAGATCGGCCCGTACGCCCCCACAACTGACACCGTGCCGCCCTTGCGGACCGAATCAATCGCCCAGTTCAGCGCGATGGGGGAGCCGCCCTGCAGCTTCAGCTTGCTGCTGGTCACGTGCTGGAAGAAGTTTCCGTCCGCTTCGGCCCCTACTGCGTCAATGACGACGTCGGCGCCCAGGTAGTCGGTTTCCTTCTTCAGGTGCACCACGATGTCGTCGTACTCCGCGAAGTTGTACGTCTCGGCATGGGCGAAGGTGCGGGCCTTCTCCAACCGGTAATTGAGGTGGTCGATCACGATCACCCGCCCGGCCCCCATCAGCCAGGAGGACTTGGCCGCGAACAGGCCCACGGGGCCTGCGCCGAACACCACTACGGTATCGCCTTCCGCAATGTCCCCGAGTTGGGCACCGAAGTAGCCGGTGGGGCAGGCGTCGGTGAGCAGGACGGCGTCCTCCTCGTCCATCCAGTCCGGAATCTTCGACGGCCCCACGTCAGCAAAGGGGACGCGCACGAATTCTGCCTGGCCGCCGTCGTATCCTCCACAGGTGTGGGAGTAGCCGTAGATGCCCCCCACCGCCGTCGCGTTGGGGTTGACGTTGTGGCAGTTGGAGTACAGGCCACGGGCGCAGAAGTAGCAGGAGCCGCAGTAGACGTTGAACGGCACCATCACCCGGTCCCCGACTGCCACGTTTTGCACGGAGGATCCAACCTCATGAACGGTGCCGACGAACTCGTGACCGAACGTCATCCCTACGCGTGTATCGGGCATCATGCCGTGATAGAGGTGCAGGTCGGAACCGCAGATGGCGCCCCTGCTGACCCGCACGATTGCGTCGTTGGGGTGCTCAATCTTTGGAATGTCTTTTTCTTCGACCCGTACCTTGTACGGGCCCCGGTAGACCATGGCCCGCATTAGTACCACGTCCTGGAAAATGCTGGTTTCAACATGGAAATTTGTCCCCTCCGGCTTTCTCAGGCGCTAGCCGGGTGGAGGACGACCTTGGTCCAGCCGTCTTCGCGGCTGTCGAAGTTCTTGTAGCCCTCGGGGGCCTGGTCCAGCGGAAGCTCGTGGCTGACGATGAAGGACGGGCTGGCCTTTCCAGCGGCAACGAGGTCGCGGAGGGCCCGGTTGTACTTCTTGACCGGACACTGGCCCGAGCCCATGGTCTGTCCCTTGAACCAGTAATTGCCGTAGTCGAAGGCCACCTGGCCCTGCTGCTCAAGCTTGTCCGGGCCGCCCGGGTCCTGAGGCAGGAACACCCCGACCACGCCCAGGCCACCGACGAACCGCACGGAGTCCACCAGCCGGTTCAGGGTCATGTTGGGATGTTCGGTTCCGCCGGGATCGTGTGCCTGGTAGCCCACGCATTCGCAGCCGCGGTCGGCGCCGAAGCCCATGGTCTGGTCCTTGACGAACTCGACAGGGTCCACTTCCGAATCGTTGACAGGGATGGCCCCGATTTGTTCCGCCAGTTTCAGCCTGTCGGTGTGGCGGTCGACGACCATGACTTTTCCGGCGCCTTTGAGGGTGGCTGAGTAGGCGGCCATCAGACCTACCGGTCCGGCACCGTAGATGACCACGGAGTCGCCCGGGTATACCCCGGCCATCTCAGTGGCGTGCCAGCCCGTGGGGAAGATATCCGCGAGCATGACGTAGTCGAGTTCCTTCTCCGCCGCGTCCTCGCCCAGCCGCAGGCAGTTAAAGTCCCCGTAGGGCACGCGCAGGTATTCGGCTTGCCCGCCCTGGTACGGGCCCATGTCTGCGAAGCCGTAGGCGGCGCCGGCGAGCTTTGGTTCGGGCTGCATGGTCAGGCAGTAGTTCGTGAAGCCACGTTCGCAGTTCTTGCAGAATCCGCAGGAGATGTTGAACGGGAGCACCACCCGCTCCCCGACTTTGACCTTGCTGACCGCCGGTCCAACTTCCACCACCTCCCCAAGGTTCTCGTGCCCAAAGGAGCGTCCGGGCTCGAAGCTGGTGCGGCCTTCATACATGTGGAGGTCGGAGCCGCAAATGTTCGCTGAAGTGATGCGCACCAGCACGTCCGCGGGGTGCTCAATTTTGGCGTCGGGGATCTCCTCGACACTTACGTCGTTCGGTCCTTTGTAAACTACTGCCTTCATTTGTCCGCTCTCTTCTTGCTTGCCCCTAATCGTGGCTAAGTAGCCGTAGCTTCCGGTGCGTGGGCGCAGAAAATTGCCGGGAAGGTTTCCGGAATGGTGGCGCGGGAGTCACCCAAATACGCGTACTGAGCCAGCGATGAAGGGGGGAATGAGGATGCTGCCCGCGAATCCATCCGAACGGGTGCGCGGGTTCAAAGGCTTGCAGACTGCAGGCTGTCCGCGAAAATTTCACCTGCAGGTCTGTATGCAAAAGCGAAACTGATTGAGTCTCAATGCTAAGCACCCTTAGCAAGTGATGTCGAGGGGAAGCGGGCCGCAATAATTTCGGGGGGTCTACTTCACGGTCACAGTTGCCAGCATCTGGACGGGGTGTACGGGCACGGGGAAGTGGAGAGCAGGGCTGCCAGATGAGTATTCCGCCCTCGAGCACGGCACGGCCGGTCTCGAGTAGATGACAAAAGCCGGGCCTGCCCTGCGCCTATTAAGCGAGCGGGACAAGATACTACGTCCAACTGCACCCCTGGAAGGAACGATCAAGCGGGTAGCAGCAGGCGACGGCGGCCGCGGTCGCCGTTCCACCCGAAACTTGCGCGAACCCGCAAAACAACCCAAGGAAGGGTGAGCAGGACCATTGACGCGAGTGGTTCTGAAAATGACACTATTCATGTCAATCACAAACAGCCCTTACTCGGGGGTGGACGTGAAGAACAAAGTGCGCGATCTCCGCATCGCAACCGGGATGTCGCAAGGGGAACTCGCCGCTGCCCTCAAGGTCTCGCGACAAACGATCCAATCCATAGAGGTTGGACGCTACCTCCCCTCCCTTCCTCTGGCCATCACCATAGCCCGCTACTTCAGGCGCCCCGTGGAGGAAATATTTTGATACCTGCAGGGAACCATCGTCGCTAACGGACGCCCGCCAGACCGCGCCATCTGGCATAGGGCCTGATCGCTGCCAAACCGTGAGCCTGCCACGAGTTCATTTGCAGTAGGAACAGATTTGGCACCGTCGCGGTCCCATTGGGGAGAGGAATTATAGCTGGCCTTGATTCGATCTTGAGGACAATAAGGCATAGTGGTTTCGCCGTGTAGCAGCGCGCGGTTCACGGACTCCCAGACAACACTTGTCGTCCGTGGTAGGCAATGCCTCAAAGTCCCGCCGTTGGCCCCTTACCTTGCAGCGGCGGGACTCCGCCACCCACGGTCCCGAACCAACGACGCCGACAACTACCATTGCGGGCGTGGGGGAACGGCAAAGGCTTCCATGAACACGTGGTGGGATTGGAGTTCGTCTGCCTAATTTGCCTGGCCTGGTTATTGGCCAGGTGTGCTCTTGTGCTGGCCCGCGGCGTTCGTCGGCCATGCACCGAGGATGTCATGGACGCTTCCGTTCTCCGCGGCGGCGACGATCTGGGCGGCAAGAGCTGATGTCTTGACGTTTGTGTTCTGGCTCAGTGCGCTCCGGCCCGTATCCAAGGACAGCACAAACGAACCCGTAGGGCACACTTCGCCCTGCGGAAGGGGAAAACCGTACGAGACGCGATCCTCACGCATGGGTCGGTCACACTCCTTGGCGCGAATGGGGCCATTGACGCGGCCCTCTCACGATACCAACCGCTGGATCCCCGGGCGGAGATTCGAAGATGCCCTCATGACGGGGTCCGTGTCTCTCGAGCCTGGGCGCCGTATAAGCCTAAGCAATGCCGGGGCCTTTCGTGAGGCCCCGTCAGAATAGTGCGGTGTTCCGGTTCACTGACAATGACTCACGACCTTCTTAGATCCCACCCGGACAGTCGGAGGGGAAGAATTTGGGCCCGGGGGAGTGCGAAATAGCCCGATGAACCTAGATCTGGTGGTCAGTGGGGGTATGCCACCTGCTATGAAGGGGGCGGGCGTCGAAGAACAGGAGGGTGCTCAACCATCGGCGCCAAGTCCTCCCTGATCAGAGGCTTGTGAGTCAAGTTTGGGTGTATCGCCCCGGAACGGTGGCCTGTTGAACAGCCGAGAATGCTGTCCTGCAAGTGACGATGGCTGCCGACAAGCAGGCTGACTGAAAAATTATCGCCGTCGCCGAACCACATAGGGCAGCGTGCCAATTGTTCTGGTTCTAAAGTCCCGCGCTCCCGCTAACAACCTTCTCAAAACGGGGACATCTCCTTGATTCCGGTCCTGCAGGCCCGGCTCCTCTCGCCCAGCGCCTTCCCGATTGCACCGTACGTCCTTACCGGCTGGAAGTGGGCGCCGTAGCGTTCATGATCGTTTCCGCGCCAGCACCCTTGACGTCCTTGCAGGCGGTGTTAGCACCATGTTCGCTGGATACGGGGGTGACGGAGTTCCGCGTTCTTACCTTCTTCTGACCCGCTTCGCACAGGATTTTCCCGGCCACTCTGAGTCGGCGACGCACGTTGGTTGGGTTGGTTTCCTGTACCTGCAGGTAGGTATGCACGGCCTGCTCGGCTTGGCTGCCTCTTTTTGATGTCCGCCAGGCTCGACCTTTCTGTCTCCTTGGTGGATCGCCGTTCGGTCTGCATTGGAGCCATGGCAGTGCTTGGGTGACCGCGTCGGTTTTCGGACAGGGTACTCGGTGTCCTGGTAGGACTCCAGTTCCTGGCGTTCTCAATTATGACGCCACCGCTCTCGGGGGAGCGCCGGCGGAAGTCTTTTGTTTACCAGTTTCGAGTCGGCGGTGTTGTCTTGAATAGATGCCTGTTGGTCATGCGGTAGTTGAGATCTCCGCTGAGCTCTTGGGGTGTAACCCATACTTCGTGGCCTTCAGTCGCCTGGAACATTTGGCGTGAGTTTCTGTTGTCCGCGGCGATCCAGAGTGCAGAAGAGTCCGGCATGGCGTCTTCGACGAAGCCGGTTCTGATTAGTTGTCCGTTGTGGCGGATCTCTACCAGGGCGTTGACCAGGAGGGACCATTCGGCGTGCTTGCGGGCGGTTGGCGGCTTTAGTGTCATTGCTTTCCAGAGGCCTAAGGAGCACAGTGGCGGCGGGGCGCTCGGGTCCCGGTGCGCCGCCACTGCTCGAGTCGGGCGGGTGTTTCTAGGGGGTGACGTGTTCTGTTATGCGGGAGCGGATTTGTCGCTCGAGGTTCTCCTGGCCGGGGAGGGCCTGAAGGGTTTCGGTGAGTTCGGATTGCGGGATGACTACGATGCCGTCCTGATCGCCGATGACGACGTCTCCGGGGTTGCAGACAACGTTTCCACAGGCGATCGGCTTGCCGACGTAGCCTGGCCCGTTCTTGGAGGGCCCGGCGGGTACAACGGCGCGGGCGAAGACGGCGATGCCCATGTCGTTCATTTCCTGGACGTCCCTGACGGCGCCGTCGATGATCACTCCGCCGACGCCTTTGTGCAGGCAGATCTCGGCGAGGATTCCGCCGAAGATGGACCGGTTGGTGACGCCGTTACCGGAGATGACCAGCACGTCGCCGGGTTTTGCCTCGTCCAGGCCGCGGTGGATGGCGAGGTTGTCGCCTTCCCAGGTCTGGATGGGCAGCACCGTGCCGGCGAGGCGGGTTGCGGGGGTGAGGCAGCGGATGTCGGAGGACATCATGTCCATGCGTTTGCGCACGTCTCCGATCAATGCTGGGGGGTAGGCGGCGAGTGACTGAACGATGTCCCGGGAGGGTCGCGGCCATTCGGGGTAGACGGCGATGTTGTCTGCCGGGGCGTTGATATACACGTGGTTCCTTGATCGGGTTAGACGGCGAGCTTTTGCAGGCCGTCGGAGTTGACGGGAAATGATGGTGCGTTGCCAGCCAGGACCGCCTTGACCTCGAGCCAGGATTTCGTTCCGGCTTCGAGGAACGCTTCCTGGGTTTGACCGGCAATGTGCGGGGTGAGGATGAGGTTCGGTACTTTGCTCAGAGGAACGCGGGTGTGAGCCAGCGGGTCCTTCATGTCGATGCTTTCGGCTTCGAGCACATCGAGTGCTGCTCCGGCGATCTGCCCTTCGGTGAGAGCAGCCACGAGGGCGTCCTCGTCGATCAGCCCGCCTCGTGAGGTGTTGATGAGCACTGCCGTGTTTTTCATCATGCCCAGCTCGCGGGCGCCGATCATGTGCCGGGTGCCCGGCAGCAGCGGCGCGTGCACGGTGATGATGTCCGCCCCGTCGTAAAGGGTGTCCAGTTCGACAAGGTCGGCCCCTGATGCTGAGGCATCGGCGCTGGTTGCGACGGGGTCGGAGGCAAGTATTCGCATCCCAAATCCCTTGGCGATTGCGGCGACGCGTTTGCCGATGGCGCCGAAACCGATGATGCCGATAGTGCGCCCTGACAGTTCAAACCCGATCAGGTCGGCTTTGCTTTCAGACCAGTTACCGACCCGGACACGGTCCGCGGCGGTGCATACCTTCCTGGCTTCGGTGAGCAGGAGCGCGAAGACGTGCTCCGCGACAGCGTTGCTGTTGGCCCCCGGTGTGGTGGTCACCCAGACCCTGCGTTCAGTTGCTGCGTCGATGTCCACATTGTTCGTGCCGACGCCGTGGCGGGCGATGATCTTAAGCCGGGGTGAGGCTTCGATGACCTCGCGGGTGAAGTTTTCGGCCCGGAGGATCACGCCATCGACAGTTTCACTGACGCTGAGATAGTCGACTTTGTTCGGTCCATACCCGAGATGGACGTCGGCGCCGGCTTGGATGTCGGTGAGGATATCCGGGTGGATGGGGTCGGAGATGTAGATGGTGGTCAAGGGGGCGGCCTAACGGTAGAGGTGTTCTGAGGTGGCGTCGTTCTTTTTGACCAGGAGTCCTACGACGAGGAGTCCGAGGAGCCCGGCGGCAACCAGTACGAAGGCGGGGACGAAGGTGTTGCCGGTTTGGTCGATGAGCCAGGTGGCGAAGTAGGGGCCTGCTCCGCCGCCGATGACAGCTCCGACGCTGTGGCCGAAGGCGACGCCGGTGTGGCGGATGCGGGTGGGGTAGAACTCGAGCATGGAGCCGTAGGTCCCGGCCTGGCAGAGGGCGTAGGGGATGATGCCGAGTCCGAGGCCGAGCAGTGCCAGGGCGAAGGAATGCTGGTTCATCAGGGCGAAGGATGGAATTGAGATGACGGCGTAGGCGATGTAGGACCAGAGGAGGACCTTGCGGCCGCCGATGCGGTCGCCTAGTTGTCCGGCGAAGGGGATCAGTACTGCGGCGAATATCACGGCGAGCAGAACGATGGTTGCTGCTTCGCTCTTTTTGAAGCCCAGGACTTCACTGAAGTAGACGGCGACGAAGACGGTGCCGATGTAGGTACCGAGGTTCTGGACGAGGGAAATGGTCGTTACCTTGGCCAAAGCCTTCGGGTACTTGGTCAGGACTTCACGGAAGGGCTTTTCGGCCGTCGTGTCCTTGTCCTTGATGGCGGTGAATTCGGGGCTGTCTTCAATTTTCAGGCGCATGATGAGGCAAATGATGCCCAGGGGCAGGGCGAGCAGGAACGGGATGCGCCATCCCCAGTCAGTCATCACGGCTGCCGGCATGGTCGCTGCCGCCAGCGCTGCGAGGCCCGCGGCAAGGCCCTTACCGAATTGGGCAATGCCCGGAATCATCGAAACGTAGAGGGAGCGCTTGCTCGGTTCGGCCCACTCACGGATGTATGCTGCGGCGCCGCCGATTTCACCGCCCGTGGAGAATCCCTGCAGCATGCGAAGGATCACCAGGAGGATGGGGGCCAGGACCCCGATCTGTGCGAAGCCGGGCAGGATGCCGGTCAGCGTAGCTGCAGCGCCCATGCAGGTGATGCTGGCGATCAGGCTATAGCGGCGTCCCCTTTTGTCACCCAGGCGGCCGAAGAAGACGGCGCCCAGTGGGCGGACGACGAACGCTGAGCCGAACACCAGCAACGTGTCCAGAAGCGACATGAGCGGATCCTTGCTGGGGAAGAACACGGTCGCCAGGGTCGCAGCGACGTAGCCGTAGACGCTGAAGTCGTAGTACTCGATGAAGGTGCCGAAGGCGGCGACGCCGGTTGCCTTCTTCGCTTTCTTACGCCGGGCAAGGTCCGGAGCAGCCAATGTGGGGATGGTCATTCGAAGACCTCTCTGTCTACGATAATTTAGAAAAATGGGACGATGTCTCATTTGAGCGCTGATTAAAGAATGCATGTGCTCCACGCCACTGTCAAGCGGCCTTCTTCCCTATCCGCGGAATCCGGGTGCAGACTGCTGCGCGTGAAATACTGCCTTTATGGAGGAACGGGACCCGCAGGGAGCGCAGCGGGACGGCTCAAAAGAACTCGTCGCCGTCCTCGAGGCCGTCATCGGCCGAAGCGGGTACGGCTGGGGCGTCCGGGAGCTCGCCGAGGAACTGCGCGCCAGCAGGAGTACGATCAACCGCATCCTGAGCCGTCTGGTGGACGAACGTTTTGTCTCCCGCGATGCCGCCGGCGCTTACATTCTTGGGCCGCGCCTGAAGGTCCTATCGCAAGCACTTCAGAAGGGCCATCCCCTGTTCACGGAAGGTTCCCGCATCCTTTCCCGCTTGAGCCAGGCATCAGGAGCGACCGCCTTGATGGCAGTCGAAACCGGGAAACCGGAAGAGTGCTTCGTGCTGGCAACGATCGAACCTGACGCGCCGGTCCGGTACACACTCACCCCAGGCTCCATCGTCCCCACCCATGCCGGCGCTTTGGGCCTGGCTGTCCTGTCCCGCCGGGGAACGGCCGGGCTGCCGCCTGAACTGAAGACATATACCGAAGCTTCGATGGACAGCCGGGGCCGGATCGAAAAGGCGCTGGAGAGCTACGCCTCCGTGGGCGCGGTGGTCAGCATCGGGCAGCATATACCGGACGCTGCAGGCATCGCGGTCCCATTCACCGTTAGTGATCACCTCATCGGCTCACTCTCCCTGTCCAGGCCCCGCAACGAGTTCGAGGAATCCTCGATCGCCCCTGGCGCCGAAACGCTGCGCGAAGCCGCGAAAGAACTGGAGGGCATAGTCCGCTCCATCCAGGCGTCAGCACAAACCCCAGAGTTGCCCCCGGCAGAATCGTCCGCTCTCCTAGACCGGATCGTCGCGATTATCACGACGTTTTGCGGCCAGCCGCTGGCCGAACTGACACTGCCTAACCTTTCAACTCTGTGGGGGACACGATCAGTAGCCACACGGCGTCTGGCCGAATCGGCTTCCGACGTAGGGCTGATGACAAAGTCCAATGAACGCACCTGGACGATTGGTCCCACACTGCTGCGCTGGTCCGCAACCATCGGCACGAACCACGAATTGTCCGAAATCGTTGACGAGGACCTCCAGTCCCTCAGCGAACAGACCGGCGAAACCATCAGTCTCGCCCTCTATGACGCCGACGGAGGAAGCGCTCACATTGCAAGGTCCCATGTGGGCGCCCGCAATGTACGATACGTTTTGGATGAGGGATCCGAAATACCGCTCACAGCCGGAGCAGCAGGCAAGGCCATCCTCGCCTACCTGCCACGAACCGCTGCCGCACCCACCAGCAGTGAAGCCAATATCCCGGCAGAAGAGCTGGAACACATACGCGTCCAGGGATGGGCCGCCACCGACAGCGAAAGAGTCCCCGACGCACACGGAATAGCAGCCCCGTTTTTCACAAACGGCACAGTCAGGGGGTCAGTTACCGCCACCATCCCCAACCACCGCATCGCCGGCACCCCGGCCGAAGAGCTCGTCGCCGCCGTCGTCCAAACAGCACACCGGCTTACCCGATTGCTCTCCACCGACCCCCAAGCCCCACCAACGGACAAAGAAACCAAACCCACGAAACCCCAGGAAACCCGAGTAGCGGTGACCATCACCGGATAACGGCGCCACCCAAGCGCACATGAGCCGCCGAACCTTCGTTCGCGCCTTTCGCACTTCGACAGGGACAACCAGTCGACCTGGATACGCAGCCGACGGCTGGACGCGGCACGGGGGCTGCTGGAAACTACTGATTTATCGATTGACCAGGTTGCAGTCAGATGCGGCTTCGCCAGCGCTGTAACCCAAAGGCAAAACTTCTCAACAGGATTCTCCGCGACGCCCACAGAGTATAGTCGCTTCTTCGACACATAGGTCGGGAGAGGACCCACTTGAGTTCCCCTGGGCTACAAGCGAGGACCCGTGAGCGCCTGTTCCAAGCTTCGCTTCCACTTATTTTAGGATGCCGATAACAGAGGTTCTGTCAGCCTGGTGGGCCGGGGAATTGGCATTCTTGACGCTTCCAAATGAGCGTGTGTGAGGCTGTCTGCGGAGGAGTTCTAGATGGCTCTGGCCTGACGAAGGTACTGGTAGACCGTTTCGCGGCTGAGGCCGTACTCGTGGGCGAGGACGGCTTTGGGAACACCATTTTCCGCACGGTGCACGAGCTCGGCTGCCCGTTCGGCGATCAAGGTCTTCTTCCGCCCTTGTAGGCTCCGCGCTGCTTCACAAGGGCAATTTCCTCACGCTGTCGTTCCCTGATCAGGGAACTTTCGAACTCTGCGAAAGCATCCATAACTGACAGCATCAGGTTCGCCATGGGGGTCCTCGCCGGTGAAGACCAGGCTCTCCTTTACGAACTCAACGCGGACACCTTTGCGGGTGAGGTCTTGGACGAGAGCACGGAGGTCATCAAGGTTTCTGGCCCGCGGTCCATGCTGTGCACCACCACGGTGTCACCGTCACAGGCGAAGCGAAGCATCTCGGCGAGCTGCGGTTTAGAGGTGTCCCTGCCGGAGGCCTTATCCGTGAAGAGCGGGTCAAGAACCTGGCCGTCGAGCTGGCGCTTCTCGTTCCGCTCCAGCGTGCTTACCGGTACGTACCCGATCCGCTGTCCGCGCACCGTAACCTTCAACCCGAGTGCCTGTGAGGGTGAGTTCTAGTCTTTGTTTGCGTAGGCCATGCGGTTGAGAAGTTAGCTCGGCGCAGTGGATGAGACTGTGCTTTGGCTGGGCGGAAAACGCCCAACTTGTTCACGTCCGGGGCCCGCCGTCAAAGCCAGCGGGTGAAGATTAGGGAGCCCTCCACAACCTGATCGCCGCTAGGTGCCTTCATTCGTGAGAACCTCCCGATGAATGATCCATAGATGTCTTTTCAGGTCATGCTGGTGTTCTGCAACTGAATCTTGTGTGCATTTGGCCCGGATCGTCTTTCTTGGACCACACCACAAATGACGTCTTCGTGGACTTCAACGCTGTACTTGTCTGGGAAGACTTGGGTAACGAGAATGCCCTGCCGACGTTCTAGGGCTGCTGGAATCAGCCGTTGTACTGCTTGATCCAAGAGCAGACCTAGGTTTTCTGGATTATCGACAAAAATGTCCAAATGGAATTCGGCTTGGGTTGAGGGCTGGGGCATTAGTGACCTTTCGAAAACTGAAGCCAGAATGACTTGAGACCTATGGGTCTGGGCTCATCGGTATGAGGAGTGTCTGCGCGTTGAGATGCCAGAAAAGTCATCGTTCGGTCCGGTTCCTGCTTGGGGTTCACCCCAGGGTGTCCTGCTGGACACCCTGGGCGAAATGTATATACGGGCGGGGACATCCTGGTCCGAACATCCATAGGCGAAGACAACACCAGGGTGTAGTTCCCGGGCGTCCCACCGTTTTTGATTGAGGGGCCAGCTCAAAATTTGAAGACATGCTAACTTGTTTCCTCGCGCCCTAGAGCCGGCGGCTGGTTCGGGTGCAGCCTCTTCTGTGGCTTTTGGCGTCGATGCAGTTAAGATCTGGAACCAAGACTGCGCGCAACCAGTGGCGCGAGGCTGCGGGCTTGGACGGTCCCGATATCCGGGGACACCCACTGTAAGAGGAGAAAAAGCTAGAGAGTCTGTGGAACCTGCTCGATTCCTTCCATTTCGGCGGATGTAGCCTCCCAGGACCGGTCTTCAGGCGCAGGTTCCGGCATGGAATTCCCGGTAGGGGTGCGAGTTGCTTGCTCGTCCGGTGAGGTTTCGATGACCGGGCGACGGACGGTCTTGTTGAGGACAAGTTGGGTGGCGTCCGCTCGTGAGTAGTGACCGGCCGGGTCTGCGATGGCCTTGGACAAGGAGATTGTTCCAAGGTCGATGTCTGCGTAGACGATCCCTTCGTGGTCTGTGGGAAGAGATTCGTGGAGTTGTTTGCCGTCAGGGCCGAAGATACGGCTGTATCCGCCGCCGGTCTTAAGGAGCGCTTTTTGCAGGTCGGTTTCGCACATCTCGTCCTGCATCTCCTGGGAAACAATGGCTGTGGGAGCCAGGACGTAGCAGGAGCCTTCCAGCGCATACACCCGGGAGGCTGAGACATTAGCTTCGCCGCTGAGCGCATATGCCCCGCCTTCGTAGATGGAGAAGCTGGGCCAGGCGGCGAAATGGAGTTGTTCATTTTGCGCATACATGGCGTATTTGGAGAGCGGTTGCAGGTGCTCCCAGCAGCACAAGCCACCCACCCTGCCCAGGTTCGTGTCCCAGACGGAAAGGTCGCTACCGTCCCCTTCGCCATAGATGGTACGTTCCACATGCGTGGGCTTGAGCTTGCGGCGCTGCGCGATCGTTTTTCCGTCGTTGCCGATGATCCACTGGGCGATGTAGAGGCTACTGCCACTTCGTTCGCTCAGGCCCATGCCGACCATGATGTTGTTGTCTTTAGCGGCCTTGGCCAGGCGTTCGGCCTGGGGAGTGCCGTACTCAAGGGAGTTGTCGAAGTAGCGCTGGCCGAATTTCGCCAGCCAGACTGCGGGCGCGTCCAGCCAAGCGTACCAAGGGTAGCCCGGAAGCCAGGTCTCGGGGAAAGCAATCACCTCCGCACCATTGCTGGAGGCCTCCTCGATGAGGGCGACTGCCTTGTCGATGGTGGCGTCAAGATTGAGGAAAACGGGTGCGGCCTGGATGGCCGCTGCCTTGAACTTGGGATGGTCCATTGAAAGCTCCTACTTTTGTGACCTCAGTCACCGCGGCTTGGATACATTCAACGTTAGGCAGGTGGTGCAAACCTGTCTTGCCTCTGCATCGCAAGGACTTTGACCGAATGTGTCAGCTTTTCTCGCGAACCCCGATGGCCACCTGCGGAGTAGGGAGAGGTTATCTTGGGGGCCGGTGCAGCGACGACGGGGGATGCCCAAATTGGCGCCGGAAAGCCCTGCTGAAGTGTGCCGAGTCCGAGAATCCCCACGAATGGGACAGCTCGGCCAATGTTCCTTTATGGCTGCCCGCGGCCAGTTCCTTGCGGACTCCTTCCAGGCGCTGCTGCCAGACCCAGCCCATGACGGTTTGCCCTTGGAGGGCGAATGCCCGGTGGATGCTGCTCGGCGAGAGGTGAAGCTGCTGCGCGATCGCTGCGATGTTCAGGGAGTCGTCTCTCAAGTTGTCCAAAATGTAGCGTTGAATGAGATCTTTCCTGGACTGACTGTCACTGTCAGGCAGCCTGCTGGTGAGACCGCCCAGTCCGGCTACGATCAAATGCTCCAGTCCATGGGAAACAGCCAAGGCCGCGGACGGAGTAAGGAACTCGATGTCGTTCGCCAGCATCATCACTGTCTTGACAAGAATTTGAGCAGCCCCGGGATCGGCCCCGACTGCCAGCGCCGTTAGCCCCTCCGCATTGGGAAGATGTGCCTCAAGCCCCCGCCGCGGCAACCGTAGCACCAGCTGTTCAAAGTGGTCTGTCAGCTGAAGGGAATATGGCCGCGTCGTGTCGTACAAGGCGAAAGCTCCGTTTTCAATGACAGCCGATCGTCCTGCCTGGCTCACTGTGCAGGAGCCCTCCGTTTGCACGCCCACGAGGTAGAAGTCCTCGCCGGATGAACCGATGCTGGTCGGAGTGCGGTGGACGGACTGCGCTGTGGCGCGAACACGGGCAAGGTCCAGAGAGCCCAGCGACTGGACGGAAAGTTCCCCTTGGATATCTTCATGGCCGGCGCCAGCCCTGCATTCGAGGCTGACGAAAGCCTCTGAGACGCTTTCAGTCCAGAACGCAACCCTGCTCCTCACCGGAACAGATGAAGTGCGAACAACTGTTGCCATTATCCGTTTCCTTCTCGACTCAGCCATTATCGCGAGCCCGACGAAGAGGCTGCATGAGCTTTTGAATCTGAACTGCCGTCCTAGGAGATCGTACTTTCCCTAAGCTCATTCAGCTCAGGAAAAAGACTGCTTGCACCTGCCAAGCCGGTCGTACGACCAGCGGGTTCTCCGCATTCCTGAACAAACACGTGACATTCGAGACGCTTCACCCGGAGGACTTTGGCCAGCTCCTGATCTCAGCCTTGGGTGAAGCGGCAGCTGTTCGCGTGGTGGAGTCCTGTAAGTACCACCGGGGCTTGATTGACGAACTTATTCCCGCAAGAACGATCGGCTCACGGGCTTCTCAGTCTGAACCCCAGAAGTGCTGAGCAGTGGTTGTGTGACCTGATCGTCTAGTGGTTCCCTTCACAGGTCTGGCGTCGGGATGTGCGCGCCCATCCCGGCGTGCAGGACAACAAGTCCCGGCAAGGCGTCGCTGACCGTACTCACGTCAGAGGGAAGAGCTGGTCTGCCGTCATGCGGTAGCTCTGGGCGCCATCGAGTTCTTTGAGGTCAACGCACACGGTGAAACCTTCTGCTTTCTCGAACATCCGGCGGGGGTGTGCCCCGTGGGATGCCATCCAAAAGGCGGAGCCATCGGGCATAACCTGTTCGACCAAGCCCGTTCTTACGACCGTTCCGTTCTGACGGACTTCGACGAGGGCGCCGGCGAGCAATTCCCAAAGGGGGTAATCCTGCGTTTTCATGCAGTCTCTTGTCTTCCTGTTAAGTGGGTAGGACTGTGGCCGCCACCGGATAAGGTGGCGGCCACAGGCCTTCCTTAGGTAGCCGCGGCCGCCTTCACCCGGTCCCGATTCTGCCGTTCAACGTCTTCCTGATGCGGTACTCGATGGAGCATCTCCACGGCTTCCGACTGCGGAATGACGACGACGACGTCGTGGTCGCCTGTAACCGTGTCACCCGGGTTGCCGACCAAATTTCCGCAAGCAACTGGCTTACCTACCGCTCCTGAGCCTCGCAGTCACCGGCGCAGACACCGGCTAGTTCCGAAGGAAATCGAGCAATGATCAACTAGTTTTACGGAGTTGCTCGATGTGGTCGAGGCGGTCGAAATGCGCCCGCTTCTCAATGATCTTGCCCTCGTTGATGCGGAAGAAATTGCACATAGACATGCGAAGGCTGGCCCCGGCGGGAGGAATTCCGTAAATCTCCATGCTCTGGTTGCCTTCAAATACTATGTATGCCACGACGCGGTCTTCCTCCGCCGTCGTCTCTATCGCCATTCGGTAGCCTTCAAAAGCGTCAAGATTCTTTTTCTCCGCTGCCACGAAGCCTTCGATGCCCTGATGGGGAGTGTCCACCTGGTTATAGAAGACAAAGTCCTCATGGCACATCTGGGCGGCCGCATCGTAGTCTTCACGTTTCAATGCATCATAAAAGTCGAGAACGAGGTTTTTGTTTTCTTCCAGAGTCATTCGTTTGCCCCTTCTTGGTTTGTGGGAGTTGGAGTTCGGCTACTTAACCCTGGCCTTTTGTCCTGGCTCAAGGACAACGATCCGGTGCCCGAGGCCTTCTTCATCAAACATCTGCTTCAACTCTGCGGATGTCTGCGAGAAGTGCTCCCAAGAGTCGGCATGGACGGGGACAATGGTAGCGTCACTGAGAATCCCAGCTGCCTGTAGCGCGTCTTCGTTGCTGAGCGTCAGGTAGACCCCGCCCAGTTCCTCGAAGCGTGCGCCGCCGACGAAAAGGACTGCGACATCAATCGGGCCGCACTTGCGTCCGATCTCCTCAACGAGTTCGAGCCATGAATTGTCCCCGCTCACATAAATAGTGGGGATACCTTCACCTGAGAGGACCCACCCCGTTACCGGGCCGGCAATCTGCCACACGCCGTCGGGGCCGTGAAGGGCCGGAACGCCAGTTACAGTAAGGTTCTTGCCATCCGTCATGGGCACTTCCACGGACTCGTAGGGTTCCAGGCTCGCTACATTGTCGCCAAATTTTGCAGCGGCTTCTGGCGTGGTCAGCCCTTTATCCGCTGCTGCCAGGAACGCACGTCCAGAATGGTCCAAGTTGTCCTCGTGCTCGTGGGAGGCGAGGACCAAGTGGACGGGTCCCAGTTCCTCCGGAGTGAATGCGGGCCCGGCGGTTTTCACCATCGTAACGGGAGAGCCTTCTGGTCGATAAGACTGCGGCTCGTCGAATGTCGGGTCGATGACGATGCGGAAACCGTTGATATCGAGAACTGCAGTGGGGCCCCCGACTAGCGTAATTTCAAGAGACAACTTTTTCTCCTTCAGGTATGGGTGCTGGGATGACTAGAGGCACCAGTGAACCAAACGCTGATAACGAGCCTCCCATTCGGATCCCCGTCAAGACACCTCAGGGTGGGAGGGCGGCATCGTCAGGCTGTTTTGGCTGAGCTGTTTCGCGCAACGCCTGGTGCCCTTGAAGTCAGCTTCATAATGGCAGATACCCATGGGGTATGCAAGATACCCGGGGGGTACATTTGGAATGTAGAAAAGTTCCAGGAGGAAAACATGCAGCTAGACCCCGCGGAAATGCACCCCGTCCTGAACCGCCTCAAGCGAGCCCGAGGCCAACTGGATGCTGTTATCAAGTCCATCGAAAGCGGTCAAGAGTGCCGGGTTGCTGTACACAACCTGGCAACTGTCTCCCGCGCACTCGATCGTGCCGGGTTCGCCATTATCTCAAAAGCACTTCAGTACCACTTGCAGGACGCAGAACATCCCGCTACGGAAGACGACCTCAAGGAACTCGAGAAGCTGTTTCTTTCGCTGGCCTGAGAGCAATACCAGGTTGGCCGGCGCTTGGATTTCTGCGAGGTTTACGAGGCTGAGTGCAGTCATCCGCACTATCCGTGGCCCGGGTTGAAGTGTCCGCCGCTACGGGGGTATCGGTGTCCCGGACTTGGCTTGAGTGCGAGACCTCCCAGAACATGCTGCCAAGTGAACTTCAGAAATTTGTTCGCGTATCCACGCTCTCAGCCGTAGAAGTCCACTTCGACACCGATGCTGGGGGGGTACGTGAAAGCTCAGAATCAATGAACTTCATGATTGAGGTCCGAAACGAGATTCTTAGTATCGCGACCGCTGCCGGCATGCCGATTGAAGGGGCCCGGTGGCGGAAATGTTCGAGGCCGTCCGGACAGTGGACGGTAACTATCTCACTTCGCTCATGCATGACGTGAGGCGCGGCAACGGGGCTGAAGCCAATACGCAAGTCTCCGACGTTACGAACTCGGCCGACGAAACGGCCTCGAAGTGGCCGCCTACGGCAAAGTCTAAGGCAAGCTCGGCTACAAGGTCGCACCACCGGACAAAGCACATGCCGCAGCCCTCAGCCACGCCTGACCCCATCCCTCATCCTGATTGCAGGAACCAGAAAAGGAGATTCACATGGGTATCGAAAAGAACAAGGAAATCGTCCACCGCTTCTATCAGGCACTCGAAGAAGGGAATTACGAAGCGGTAGCTGACATGTGCCACGAAGAATTTGTCTTCTATAACCAGATCGATACCGCCCGTCCGGGCGCCGCTGGATTCATTGCTGCCGAGAAGAAGCACCTCGACGCGTTTAGGGGCTTCCGCATGCGGGTAAAAACCGTAGCGGAAGGTGACCAGGTCGCGGCTTATGTCGAATTTGAAGGTGACCAGAGCCGTGAGTTTTATGGTGTTCCGCCCCGAGGTGCCCATCTTAGAATGTCGATGTTCAACCTCTTTACCATCGCCGACGGAAAAGTGATCGAGAAGCGGGCTCACTATGACCGCCTCGACCACATCGAGCAGCTTAGTGTCGGCTCCGACCGACTGGGATATTGGGGATAACAAGCCCCTGTAACGCCGGTACACCGAGCCTCTTCCGGCATCGGGCCGACGTAAAGTTCAATTGTCCCAATGAATCGAAGCGCCTGTCAGCGCTTAGACCGGGAGCTTCGGTTCATTTCGCTCGCAATTCGGCTGCCTGGTTCCGGCTTTTGGATCACAGCTCGTCCCTCACGGCGGCCGCTAGACGTCTGCGGCGGTGACGGCCCGAACTGACATCACCATACTGAGGCCTTGGAGTATCTCGACGAAGCCAGGCATCGCTCCAAATACCGATGCGGCGACAACCGCGGCCGCGTTCGGTACCTTCATCCGTTGTCGTCCTACCCTTCATCGGCTCCAGGTGTCACCTCCGGCCACCTCCGCCGCCATCGTGCAGGCACCCTATCCATCTGCGCGAACCACGGCCGATATTTTAGATCGCTGACCCGGATTGGCGCGTGCTACATAGTGCCCGCAAGGTCTCGCTGAAGTGGAAGTTCCAAGGGCTAGAACATGGTGGTTGCTTATCCCGGCGATCTGCACGGATGGTAATTGCACCCGCCATTCTGGCTAAGCCAGGCGACTCAGAAGTCAGCAACCGGTGGGATCAAAGACCGCCGGTTGCGGTTATCCAGCCGGCCCTATACGACGACAAAAGGGAATGGCCTAATGCTGAAGGCGAAACGATTCGAACTCCGCGAGCCTGTGACATGCAAGCCGCTATCAGAGTGGGACCCGATCTCCGTGGAACTCCTGGGTACACAGACCCGATTCGTCCAGGGAGAGAGGTGGCGTCACCGAGTCATCGAGGCCGGCCAGGACGGAGAGCCGCTAATCCTCCTACATGGAATCGGCGGCCACGCGGAGACCTACGCTCGAAACCTTCAAAACTTAGCCGCAAACGGGTTCCACGTCTATGCGGTGGACGCCCTCTACCACGGCTACACGGACAAGGAGCCCTACGACGATAACGAGCGGTATCGTCTGCAGGTAGAGGCCCTGGTAGACCTCCTCGACGCGCTCGGGCACGATTGGGCCCACGTTGAAGGTGAATCGATGGGCGCTTCCATCGCCTGCCACTTCGGGCTGATGTATCCCGAGAGGGCCGGCAAACTTATTCTGAATACTGGCTTCGGGAACGTAAAACTGGAGAAGACTGATTTCGCGCCGCCTCCACGAAGCCTCGAGGAGCTGAAGCAGCTCTCTGTAAAGACTCTTCTCGAACCTGACTACAAGACGATGCAGAAACGATTGGAATGGCTAGTCGCCGAACCCGATCGCATGACCGATGAAATGGTTCGACTTCGCCTCCGTCTCTACGCGGATCCGGAAGTCAATGCCGCCATGCGCAACGTCTACCGGATCGGCAGAGACTGGACGTGGACAGACCTATATACAGAAGCGGATTTGGCGAACTTCAAACCGGAAACTCTGGTTTTCTGGACTGACGGTAACCCATGGGAGGGACCAGACTTCGGTGAGTATGTCGCCACAAAGATCCCTAACGCTTCGTTCTACTTGATGCGCGACAGCGGGCATTGGCCGCAATGGGAGAAGCCAGAGGAGCACGACCAAGTCATTATCGAATTCCTCAAAGCATGAGTGGTGCACGTGTCGAAAGTCGTCCTGTCATCGGCATCACGGCGTACAGAGAGCGAACTCAGTGGTCCTACTGGAATAGGGACGCTGATGTGCTGCCAACCGCCTATGCCGACGCAGTGGCGGACGCCGGAGGCTCTCCCCTTCTGATTCCATCCAGGCCGGACGCCGTCCTGGACTCGCTTTCCCGGCTTGATGCGCTCATCATTAGCGGCGGACCGGACGTGGACTCCGGGCTTTACAATCAGCCCCGACACCCTGCTGCAGGCGAACCACGTCGGAACCGGGATGCCACCGAGATCGCCTTGCTCGCTGCGGCCGTGTCTGCAGGAACGCCTGTGCTGGGCATCTGTCGGGGAGCTCAGCTTCTCAACGTTTGGTGTGGGGGCACGCTCGATCAACACATTCCTGATGACCTCGAAAAACTGCATCACGGGGCGAATGGGGCCTTTGCCCCCCGGCGGGTCCAAATAAAGAAAGGCAGCTGGCTGGATTCAGCTCTGGGGGAAACTAACTCGGTAAGTTGCCATCACCATCAGGCCATTCGGGTTCTGGGAAATGGGTTAAGGGCGACCGCTTGGGCAGAGGACGGTGTCGTCGAAGCGGTTGAGATGGAAGGCCATGGCATGGTTCAAGGTGTCCAATGGCATCCGGAGGAGGCTCAGGGGTCGTTGCTATTCGGCGCATTTGTCGAACATTGCAGAACCTCCGCACGTGACCTAGCCGTATCTGCCTCCGCTTCCCGGACCGGAGGTTCGGCTTCGTGATCCATCGCATAGACGTGGTAGAACATGAGCCCGGAGCCCCTCTGGGAAGGATGGTCCACTGGTTTGAGGATCAAAACTTCGACGTGGTGGTTCACCGGCCATACGCAGGCGACCCCCTGCCGGATGGAGAGTCCCTGGAGGCCCTTATTGTCCTGGGAGGACAACCAGGGGCATACGACGATGAGCAGGTGCCGTGGCTGCCTCCGCTGCGCGAACTAATCAGCGAGATGGTTAGCCGGGAAACTCCGCTCTTAGGAATTTGCCTGGGTGCACAACTCTTGGCAGTCGCGGCCGGAGGCGAAGTTCAACGCAGCCCTCGTGGCCCCGAGATCGGAATCGTTGAGGTGGAATTGACGGACACCGCCTCTGACGATGCACTCGCCGCTCAGCTGCCGGCGCCCTATCAGGGTTTCAGCTACCACTATGACGAGGTCACGGCGCTGCCACCGAACGCCGTTCGATTGGGTGGAACCACCGAATTCCCGAACCAGTTGTTCCGCGTCGGTTCCTACGCTTGGGGTATCCAAAGCCACCCTGAAGCAGTACCAGAGCGCTTCCTGTCCTGGATGGACCGCGACGTCGACGGGCTGCCCACCGAAGAGCGCGCCCGAACCCGACGCAAAGTGACAGAGCTTGAAGAGGTGCTGCGGAGTCACGGACAGGCTGTCGCGAAGGCATTTGGGCGCGTGGTGAAGGAAGCCCACCGCTGAGCGGAATCCAACCTTCAATAACGCCCCCTCTGGTTCTAGCCACCGGAACTCAACCATTGGCAGCATCGGCTCGTCCACCCGATGATCGAGCAGGACAAAACGCAACAGCCACACGGCTGCAACGTGAAAGTTTGCAAGGAGCACCCACATGACCAAGAAGTACAGCGATCTGGTCGACCCTGACGAGGGCCAGATCAGCGCACTGATCTACGCCGATGAGGACATCTACGACCAGGAGATGCGGAGCATCTTTGGGACGAGCTGGCTGTTCCTCGCCCATGAGTCAATGATCCCGAAGAAGGGCGACTACCTCACCACAACAATGGGCGACGATCCTGTGGTCGTCGTGCGTCAAAGCAGCGGCGAATTCGTTGCGTTTATGAACCAGTGCCGTCACCGCGGCATGCGACTTTGCAGGTCCGATGAGGGCAACGCGAAGGCCTTCACCTGCTCCTACCACGGATGGGTCTACGACCTCAGCGGCAAACTGGTTCAGGTGCCCCACGAGGAGGATGGATACCTCGGAGCTCTCAACAAAGAGAAGCTTGGCGCACAACGCGTGCCGCGGGTGACGAACTACAAGGGATTCATCTTCGGAACATGGTCCGAAGAGGGACCCACCTTCGAGGAATACCTCGGTGACATGGCCTGGTACTTCGACTCATTCGCCGACCGCTGGCAACACAACGAGGTCCTCGGCGCACCTAACCGATGGATCATCGACTGCAACTGGAAATTCCCCGCCGAACAATTCGCCACCGACGTTTACCATGCAGAGACAAGCCACATTTCTGCGCTCATTGCCCAGGGCGGCGACTGGGTAAACGCGGATACACGAGGCCTCCAATTCAGCTCGCCGGGTGGGCATGGAACAGGCTTCTACTTGGACGACGCACCCGACATGACCGACTACGGTCCCGTGGCCAGCGAATACCGCGCCGCGATCCGACAAACGGAGATCGAACGACTGGGTGAAACCCGGGCCGTGCATGTCCGCGGCCACAACACAATCTTTCCCAACTTCTCCTTCCTTGTGGGAACAAATACGTTCAGAATCTGGCAACCACGGGGTCCCCACTCGATCGAAGTAATGACGTGGACGCTCGGCGATGCGGACGCACCTGCAGAAGTAAAGGACGCAATGCGACGCAACGCGCTACGTACCTTCAGCGCCGGCGGAATCTTTGAGGCTGAAGACGGTGAGAACTGGTCCGAGATCCAAGGTGTCCTGAAAGGAAGTCGTGCCGGGCGCTCATCGTTCAACTTCACGATGGGTCGTGGAGCCGCCGGCCACCACGATGACTTCCCTGGCCGCATCGGCAATATCTACAGCGAAGAGGCCGGCCGCTCGTTTTACCGCCGCTGGCTCGAATTGATGGAGAAGGGGGACTGATGATCAGCGAATCCCAACTGCGGGAAAACCTACTCACGGATCATTTCGAGGTCAGCCAGTTCATGGCCCGAGAGGCACGGCTCCTGGACGAACGAAAATTCGACGAGTGGTTGACCCTCCTTGCCGATGAGATTCGATACACCGCGCCGGTGCGGTTGGCTCGCATGCCCCGGGAGGAAAGCAAGGAATTCGAGCCCCCCACAGGCGGCGCCCACTTTGACGAGTCCAAAGAGGACCTTGCGCAGCGAGTGCGCAAGGTGGCAACTGGTCGTGCATGGTCAGAGGTCCCGGCGTCTCGGACCCGGCACCTCATAACCAACATTGAGGTCGAACGGGCTGAGGAAACCGACACGTTTTTCGTGCGGTCCAGCTTCCTTCTTTACCGAACCCGCGGAACGACGTACCAGGACATGTTCGCAGGGGCCCGACAAGATCTCTTGCGTCGCCAATCACCACTTTTCGGTGACTTCCTAATTACCAAGCGTCAGATCCTCCTGGACCAGACCGTTTTGCTCGGCAACAACTTGGCGGTGTTTCTATGACAACCACAATTGCGGTAATCGGCGGCGGACAGGCGGGCGCAATCCTTAGCCAAGAGCTCCGCAACCAAGGATTTACAGGGGAAATCTCCCTCATTTGTGCAGATACGGAACTTCCCTACGAACGGCCGCCGCTATCGAAAGGGATTCTGCTCGGCCAGGAAGTGGTACCGGTTCTGCCTGCCCACTTCTACTCGGAGAACGGCATCGACGTCCGGTTGGGTGCTCGTGCAATGCGAGTGGAACGTCGGGAATCCCGTATCGCCATTCATCTGGAAGCCGGTGGTGAGATAGTGGCCGACTCTGTTGTGCTGACGACTGGCTCCCGCCCGCGGCGAATTGATTTCCCCGGCTGTGATCTTGAGAATGTCCTGACGCTGGGTGATCTGGCCGATGCCCGGACCATTTATTCCCAGGTCCCCACCTCAAAGCGCGTGGTCATCGCCGGCGCCGGTTTTATTGGAACTGAGGTAGCAGCGTCTCTCCGATCCCATGGTTGTGAAGTCACACTCGTGGAGCCCTTCGCCGAACCGCTTGCGAATAAGCTCGGCTCTTGGGCCGCGGGCGTCATACGGGAACTCCATGAGACCAAGGGGGTCGCCTTTGTACAGGATGTGGTCGCCCAGGCAGTGGGCACTACAAAGATCGAGGACGTCATTACAGCCTCAGGTCAGAGCATCCCCTGCGATCTCCTCCTGGTCGCTGCCGGCAGTCAACCTAACCTTGAGGTAGCTACGGCTAGCGGCATCGACTGCTCAGACGGCGTCGTTTGCGACGCATTTGGGCGCTCGTCCATGGATGGCGTCTGGGCCGCCGGTGATGTGGCCTCCTGGCCGTTCGGAATCCTCGGGAGGCTCAGGGTCGAGCACTTCCGCACAGCCATCGACGAAGCGCAGGTCGTCGCGCGAGCAATTATGGGCGATGAAACACCTAGCGTCCTCGTCCCGTGGTTTTGGACGGATCAGTACGACCACAGGATCGAGGTGGCAGGTCGTCCAGATCAGGGAAGCCACGTCATCGAACGCACCGGACCAAATGGAGACACCAAGATCAGCGTGCATCTCCGCGGCGGGCAAGTGGTCGGAGCCATCGGCGTGGACGCCCCACGAGAGATCCGAACGGCGACCAATCTAATTCGAAGCGGCGACCCCGTAGACCCACTACTCATTGAAGACTCCTCCATTGACCTACGAAAGGTAGCAGTATCAACATGAACGGCGTACGTACCCTTGGATACCTTGGCATCACTTCTGACCGCCTCGACGATTGGCGCGAACTCGCTGGATCCCTGCTGGGCGCTCAGGTCACCGAGCAGGGACACGGTCTCGACATCCGCCTCGATCAACGCACGTCTAGGGTGCAGATCATGTCCGGCGAGCACAACGACCTAGCATTTGCGGGCTGGGAGGTGGCCGATGATGCCGAAATCGAAGCGCTTGCCGATCGTCTGAAAGCGCAAGGCTACAAGTTCGACGAGGCCTCACCTTCAGACGCGGGTCATCGCCAGGTCCAGCGCATGTTTACGGGGGAGGACCCGGACGGTAACCGCGTGGAACTCTTCCACTCCGCAGCCGTGGCCGGCGAACCGTTCGTATCCCCCCACCAGGTTAAGTTTGAGACGCACCCGGGCGTTGGCCACATGGTCCTCTACTGCAGCGATCTTCCGGCAATGCTCGAATTTTACTGCTCCGGCCTTGGCCTGCGAGTGACAGACAGCATCCACTTGAGCTCCGAGGTGATCTACTTCCTTCGATGCAACGAGCGGCACCACAGCTTGGCACTGGTGGCGGGAAAGAACCAGTACACCCTGCAGCACATCATGTTTGAGGTGACCGACATCGATGAAGTAGGCGCCGCCTACGAACGTTGCAGTGACAAGGAGCTTGCACAAACCACGCTCGGCCGGCACTCCAACGACAACATGTACTCGTTTTACGCTCTGGCCCCCGGCGGATTCACCATCGAGTACGGCTGTGGGGGACGGCTCATTGACGACGCAACCCACCGAGGCGCGAGTTATACGACGACCAGTTGGTGGGGTCACCGCGATCTCAAGCCAAGCCGATGACCGCGAACACCATGACCTGGACAGTAGTTTGCGCGGTGGATGATGTGCCGGACGAGGAAGGACGCCGTTTCGAAGTAGACGGCAATGCGCTGGCCATATTCAACGTTGACGGACAATTCTTCGCGAGCGATGACGTCTGCACCCACGGCCAGTCGTCTCTCTCGGAAGGATATGTCGAGTCAGGGTGTGTGGTCGAGTGCATTGCACACATGGCCCGCTTTTCCCTCAAAACAGGTCAGGTTCTTGCTCCACCAGCCACCATTCCATTGACGGTGTATCCCACGATGGTCGACGGCAATAAGGTCATGGTGCAGCTAAATGGCTGAGCTCCCGGCCTTCGATACCTCGGCGGAGCCCGTCAGCGTTTCTCCGGGACGACTTGCAGGCCGGGCCGCCGTTGTTACGGGCGGCGGAGCAGGAATTGGGAGGGCAATCGTTGACCGATTTGTCTCCGAAGGATGCTCCGTCGCCGTCCTCGAGATCTCACCCGAGCGTGCAAACGCGCTCGTTGAGGAGTACGCAGGAAAAGTTGTCGTACTTCGGGGTGACGCCACGCAACTGGACGACAACCGCGCAGTTGTGGAGGCCGCGGCAGGGGTGTTCGGCCACTTGGACTGCTTTGTCGCCAATACCGGCTACTGGGATTTTGGGGTCTCGGCCGAAGACCTTCCCGAGGGCGAGGGGTTCGACCAGGCCTTCGAGCAGATCTTCTCTCTGAACGTGAAGGCGCTTCTGGCCGGGGCGAAGGCTGCAGCTCCGGCGCTACGTCGAACACAAGGATCCATAATCATGACCGCCTCCAACGCGAGCCTTCACCCAGGCGGAGGTGGACCGCTCTATACAGCAGCCAAGCATGCCGTGGTAGGTCTTGTGCGTCAGTTGGCATACGAGCTTGCACCGGAAATTCGAGTGAACGCGGTCGCGCCCGGTGGAATGCTTACGGCACTTGCGCCGCCTCCTGCGTTATCGAAGGCTGCATCGACCATTTCGGATCTTCCCATGGACAAGCTCATTTCCATAGTCTCGCCGCTGGGCTTCCTGCCTGAGCCAGATGACTACGTAGGCTGGTACGTAGCGCTTGCATCCGCAAACGATGCAAGAACCATCACGGGGAGCATCATCGAATGTGACGGTGGTGAAGCAGTCCGAGGCAGGGCCTTCTCGGAGTATGCGCGTCAATTGGCGGGCGACCCGCGCTCGGGCCTGAGCAAGCTCAACTCGGTCTGACCCACACCCAACCTACTTCTGTAAGAGGTTTATGTGAGCCGGGCTATCCCGGTTGGACCGAGCCTATTCGGTAAATGCCCCTGGGTAGGTAAAGAGTTCGACACGACAGCCAGGTAAGGCAGTGCGATTGCGGGGGACCAAAAGGGCGGCCAGCTCTGCGTGAACGAGCCGTCAGTTAAGTGTTTCAAGCCGAGGGCAGCCTTCAGCTGCCCGTCGATCAATCGGAGACGACATGACACAAACGCGTGACCTCATGATTACCAATGCAACAGTTCGAATGGTGGACCCCCGGAATTCCATAGCGCAAGGGGTACTTCTTCGCGGTGGAAGAATAGCCGCCGTGGGAACGGAAGCTTCTGTGCGAGGGGCAGCGGGGCCCGACACCGAAGTTCTCGACCTTTCCGGGAAGACCGTCGTTCCCGGCTTCATCGACGCTCACAACCATCTCAGTGTGGCGGCATTCGCGCCAGATTCCGTTGACTGCTCCACGCCACCGCTGACGTCTCTGGATGAGGTTCTGGAAGTCATCGAGAGGCATTGCCGGACCGTCCCCCCCGGACAATGGGTTCGAGGAATGAATTTTCACGCCTCGCACGTTCGTGAACAACGTAACCCGACCCGATATGAGCTTGACGAAGTCGCCCCGCATAACCCTTTCTTTCTCATTGACGCGAGTTGCCACGCAGGATTCGCGAACAGCGCTGCCCTGGATCAGGTAGGTATCAGCGCCCATACGCCCGACCCTTGGGGTGGAGAGATCGAACGGGATACCAGAGGAGCCCCAACGGGAACGCTCCTTGAGGCTGCCGCCAATCTCCTGCATTCGGCCTCCTGGAACGACTACGCAGATCGCGACTGGGACCGAGCAGTAGAAATGCTGCGTTCCAAAATGCATGACTATCTCGCTGTGGGGCTTACCGCAGTTGGTGATGCCATGGTCACGGCAAAATCCGCGGAGTTGTATCGTCGCGCCGATGCTGCAGGCAAGATGCCCTTCACGCTTCAGCAGTTGCACGGAGGCGATCACTTCTTCTCGATGCAAGACCTAGGCCGGTCGGACATAGTCGATCGGATCATGGAGCCCGAAAGTTTTCTGCTCCGAGGCGGCGCCATGAAGATCTTCGTGGACCGCGCCTACCCGAGCCCCGCGATAGACCAGATCCATGATGGGTGCAAAACCCACGTTGGCGCGAACTTCTACAGCAAGGACGAAGTACACCACCTTGCCGTTCAAGCCAGCAAATTGGGCATCAATCTCGCAATCCATGGAATGGGCAATTGCGCCATCGACATTGTTCTGGACGCCTATGAGGCTGTCCGTAGACAAAGCAATGCCGAAACAGTCTTACGGCTCGAGCATGCGTTCATCGCCGAAACAGGCCAAGGGCAGCGAATGGCAGATCTGGGCGTCGACCTTGTCGCCAATCCCGGCCTGGCCTACGGCTGGGGCGAGGTTTTTGATATGTGGCGCGGCGAAAAACAGAACCACCTCAAGCTCTTTCCCGTGCGGAGCATGATCGATGCCGGCGTCCGTGTCAGCTTGGCCTCCGACCATCCCTGTGGTACCTATTCACCAGCCGAGATTATGTGGACCGCCGTTGCCCGGGAAACCTTGGCCGGCGCTCCCTTGGAACCTGACGAAGCCGTGACGCCCGAGGAAGCACTGCGCATGTACACCATCGACCCAGCGCAGGCTTCGGGCCGGGGCTCCGAGGAGGGAAGCATTGAAGTTGGCAAGCGCGCCAACCTCCTTGTTCTGGACCGAGATCCTCTCACCTGCCCAACCGGCCAGTTGCGCGACATGCAGGTGCTCAGGACTTACGTTGATGGGGTTCTCCGCTACGAGCGGACCCCTTCTTAGTAAGGAAATCAGTACCGAGAACCTGGGTCTTACTCCGGGTTCCTTCCGGAAGGCCCGACTTCGCATCCCTGGGAACGGGCTTTCTTGCCTTCAGCCGGCCGAACTGGCCTTTTCTGCCTCAAGGCACTCCAAGTTAGCGGTTCAGCCGGCCCGCTTTCCGTCTAACTCACGTGCGCCGGGTCCCTGTGTAGGTTCCCGGAGCCGGGCGCTTCAAATACGACCGCTATTTTTTCACCTATGGCCTGGCCGCATAGTCCGGGCACTAATGGATCGAGAGTTGCATGTCAGACCTTACAAATAAACCCGCGGCCCCCGCGCTCAAGCGGAACGCGATCGGTGTGCCGGGGATCGTCTTCTTCGTCGTCGCAGCTGCCGCCCCGCTGGCCGCGGCCCTGGGCGGATCGCCGATCGCCTTTGCGGCTGTGGGCGCAGGAGCCCCAGGCGCTTACCTCATCGCCGGAGTGATACTCATATTGTTTGCTGTCGGCTACGGTTCCATGAGCCGCTTCGTCACCAGTTCCGCGGGTTTTGCAGCCTACCTTGAACAAGGTTTGGGCAGGACAGTCGGGTTCGCCGGGGCAGCCGTAGCTCTGGTCTCTTATAACGGTATGCTCATGGGGCTCTACGGCCTCTTCGGTTATTTTTGTAGTGCAGTCATTGGTGATCTCACCGGCACTCAAACGGACTGGAGGCTATGGACCGCCGGCGCATGGGCGGGAGTGGCGATTCTTGGCTATCTCGAGGTCAACCTCAGCGCCAGGGTGCTGGGAGTTCTGATGATCGGAGAGGTGTTCATCCTTTCGGTATTTGATGCGGCCGTGTTCGTTCAAGGCGGAGCTGCGGGAATAAACTTGGACTCCTTCCAGCCCAGCAACATTGCCACGGACGGACTCGGAGTGGCCCTGCTCTTTGCCGCCGCATCGTTCGTCGGCTTCGAAGCCACCGCCATTTACGGCGAGGAAGCGAAGGATCCGGCAAGAACTGTTCCGCGTGCAACCTACGTTGCCGTAGTCCTTATTGCAGTCTTTTACTCGGTCTCCACGTGGGCAATCTCGCTGGCGAGCGGCACCGATAAGATCCAGCAGGCTGCAACCGAAAACCCCTCCGGGTTTATATTTTCTCTTAATTCCGAGTATGTCGGACAGTGGTCAACCCTGGCCATGAACCTCCTACTTTTGACCAGCACCTTCGCAGTGCTGGTCGCGTTCCACAACACGCTGTCTCGCTATAACTTTGCACTCGGCCGATCCGGTGTTCTGCCACGCGTCCTGGGGTCAGCACATCCGCGGTGGCAGTCCCCACATGTCGCGAGCGTCACGGTGACTGCCCTTACGCTGGTGGTTGTTGGAACGTTCATGCTTGCAGGTGCCGACCCGTTCGCAGAGCTCTACGCTTGGCTCGTGGGAGTCGGAACCCTGGGCGTTTTGGTGATGCAAGCAACCACCTCAATTGCTGTAGTGGTCTTCTTCCTCCGCAAAAGACGCAATGAATTCCGCCCGTGGAGCAGCGCCGTCGCACCAATCTTGTCAGCCCTGGGACTCGTTGCGGCCGTGTACCTCGCCGTAGCCAATTGGGACATCCTGGCGGGCGCCACTTCGGGGATCCCGGTGCTTCTTCCATGGCTGATTGTTCTGTCAGCGCTTGTGGGTGCGGCAGGGGCATTGGCCACAAGGCGCAGTGGAACCTCCATCGGAAATTCATTCGAAGATAACAAAGCGGAAGTTCCGCCGATTTCCGGTGTCGTGGCCCCGTACTGAGGCCCTGCCGCCGATGGCTCCCAGCGGCGGCGCGAAAAAGGAAATTTTCCAGTGTAGTGGAGAAGGCCAGAAGACCTGCAAGCACGAAGGCGTGCTTGCAGGTCTTCTGGTTCCCCGTTCAACGGTCGCCTTTCCACAACCAAGTAACGGTACAGGCAGTAACCGCTGTCCGGCCCGGAAGAAACCCGCCGGCTTCGTCTGCTAGAGCGATCACCTGGTCCGTGCAGCGGTTACAGGGCTTCAGGCAGATTCAAAGCCGAGGAGACGTCGTGGTAAGTGGAGGCGAGATGGGCTCTCATTGCCTCTGCAGCTGCCCCCGGGTTTCCTGCCTGGACAGCATGCATGATCATCTCGTGCTCACGGTGACTTCGGTCGATCATTGCAGCGTTAATTAAGCTGGAACTCGCGGGCACGAAAAGTTCTCCACGGGCTTCCAGCATCAAAGACTTCAGTCGAGGGCTGCCGGCGGCATCCGCTAATGCAGCATGAAATCGTCCATCCGCCTCACGAAATTCTTTCTGACTCATATTCGAGCGGTGTGCGGGCAGGATGACACTCGGTTCGTCGAGGGCTTGGGAACTCTCCGCAGCCAACCAGGCTATCTGACATTCTATGGCCGTCCTGAGGTGCATTATTTCGCGAAGCCGTGACGAGTCAGCTTGCATCCACGCGAGCCAACGACCGTACGCCACGTCGAGATGGCTTATGAACGAGCCCCCAGTCGGACCACTGCGGTAAACCTCGATGTAGCCGTCTGCACGCAAGGCGTTGAGAGCTTCACGGAGAGTCGACCTGGATACCTGCAAGAGGGCACAGAGCCGTCGTTCTGCAGGCAGCCGGTCACCGGGTGCCAGCTCGCCGCGGTGAATCATGTTCTTCAGTGTCGATTGAACCTGGTCAACACTGGTTAATGATGAATTTGATGCGTAGGACCACTTTACGTCGCCCAGAGAATCAACTGGCAACATTCGCCGTCCCCCTCGAACTGGAATACAAGAATGCAGGGCAATGGGCGACAGACGCAACTCCTAGAAACAGCGCATCACAGCCCCTCATACAGCTGTTGCAAGCAGATTCACATCTGGACCCGCCTGAACGCTGATTTTTCCAGCGGCCGCCTTAACTTTCTCGGCCACCAAGTCCAATCTCATCGTGCGAGTAGACCCAGCTACCGATATGGCCGCCACCGGACGCCCCTCGGCTGTCACTACAGGCGCCGCCACACAGGTAAGGCCCTGACGACATTCTTCCAGATCGTATGCGACTCCGCTGGAGCGTACTGCTTCCAGCTGGCGGAGCAGAGCACGAGGCGAAATAACAGAGTGGGGTGTGGCCGGCCGCAGCCCTGACATAATCACGTCCCTGATCGTTCCTTCATCGGAAAACGCGAGCATGGCCTTCCCAACCGCAGAAACGTGGGCACCAACGCGATGGCCTACCCGTGATGGGGAGGGAGCCGACCGGTGCCCGTACACCTTTTCCAAATAAACGACCTCGCACCCCTCCAACATGGCCAAGTGCACGTTCTCGTGGGTTTCTTCATAGAGCTGGGTCATGTACGGGAGGGCCACTTCCCGCAGCGCACCAGCACCCCCGCGAAGGGCCAGGGCACCCAGTTGCAGTACTGGCCGCCGGAGGTACCACTCCATATCGTTCCGGTCTACTAAACCAACCTCTCGCAAAATACCGAGGAGCCGATGAGCCGTGGATTTGGGAAGGCACGCTTCCCTTGCCAGCTCAGTCAGCGTGGCACAGCCACCGGTGTGATTGAAGGCAATGAGAAGAGCTGCCGCCTTGTGAACAGACGACAATGCTTCGGAAACAGGAAGTGTGGCCACCGAAGGGACCATTGGGCTGACCAACATACCAATAGCCTAAGTGTCTTACCTCACTTTCACAACTGGTGTTGCGGGACTTACTTATGTGCACGAGACCCGAAGCGGGGGAGTGGGCTGAGGAGGCTAGACGGCGTTAACATGCTGGCTCCCTTAGAAAGTCGGAGAACTGGCCTTCATTCCAAATCTTGACAACTCAATTCTCAGGACGCGCCACAGTCCAACTTCGCCGATCTTGTTGTCCTCTGTGATTGAGAAATCCAGGGATCATCCTCACGCCTGAAACCTCACCACTTCGAGCTTCCGCGCTCTGCAACGGATGACGAAGTGTTCCAAGCAGCGGAATCGCATCATTGCCGGCGGGGGCTGAGGGCAACAGAATCAAGCCAGAGTAGAAGCCGTCCCATGGGCTACGGGAAAAACCTAGGAGAAAATATGGAACCGTCAACTGCCGATAAAGTCTTGATCCCGTTCGCAGAAGAGTTGCTGGAGGCCACCCGCACCCTTGTACCCGTTTCTCCGCTGCGCACTCGTCTGCAGGAAATGAGTCTCCAGGATGCCTACGAGATCCAAAATGCGCAGTTGGAGCGTCACCTTGCCCACGGACGGGTGCTGGCGGGACGGAAAGTCGGGCTGACTTCCGCAGCGATGCAGGCTCAGCTGGGCGTTGACTCGCCGGACTTCGGCTTCTTTTTTGAAGACATGGTCCACCATGATGGAGCGACCATCCCGGCTTCAAGCTTCATCGCGCCGAAAGTCGAGCCGGAGTTCGGTTTCGTGCTCAAACACACACTTCAAGGACCTGGCGTCACTATTGAGCAGGCGCGGGAAGCGATTGGGGCAGTCCATGCGGCTATCGAAATCATCGATTCGCGTATCGCCGATTGGGACATTCAGCTCGTCGACACCGTCGCAGACAACGCATCCTGCGGGGCCATCGCGGTGGGACGGACCCCGCTTAGGGTCGATGTTGCGGACCTGGCTTCTGTGCGATGCGAACTTGTCATAGACGGCCACACCGCTGAATCCGGCCTAGGTGAGGCCGTTATGGGCGATCCGGTGGCCCCGCTCGCTTGGTTAGCCAACGTACTTGGTGAGCAAGGCATCGCCCTTGAACAAGGACAGTTGATCTTGCCCGGCTCCTTTACTAAAGCGCTGCCGGTTATTGCAGACAGCACCGCTACAGCTGACTTCGGGGACCTAGGGTCCCTGACCATCCGTTTCACCTAAATAGGAAGGGCTTCTTTCATGACAGCCAAGAAAATGACAGCGGCCATCGTAGGGTCGGGAAACATCGGCACAGACCTGATGTTCAAGCTGATGCGCCGCAGCGAGCACATTAAACCGACATACATGATCGGCGTTGACCCTGCTTCGGACGGGCTTGCACGCGCTGCCAGGCTCGGATTGGCAGCCTCCCATGAGGGAGTTGACTGGCTGCTGGCCCAGAATGACAAACCGGATTTCGTGTTCGAGGCCACCTCCGCGAAAGCCCACGCGCTCAACGCGCCGCGATACGCCGCCGCCGGTATCACGGCTATCGATCTGACTCCAGCCGCTGTGGGCCCTTATGTTTGCCCCGTTGTGAATCTGGATGCCGTGCCAGAGGCTGAAAACGTAAACATGATCACGTGTGGCGGCCAGGCCACTACGCCGATTGTGGCGGCAATCTCATCAGTTGTGCCCGTGCCCTACGCCGAAATTGTGGCCTCGATCGCGTCTAAGTCCGCTGGGCCGGGTACCCGGGCCAATGTAGATGAGTTTACTCAAACCACTGCCAAGGCTCTTGAAGTAGTCGGTGGTGCTGACCGCGGCAAAGCGATCATCATCATCAACCCTGTCGAACCTCCCATGATCATGCGGAACACCGTTTATGCTGCGATCCCGGCTGAAGCCGCTGAGCCTGGCACGGTGCAGGATGCCATTAGGGAGGCTATCGCCCGCACCGTTCAGGAAGTCCAGACGTATGTTCCCGGCTATTCGCTGCGAGTAGACCCGCAGTTCGACCACGCCCGACCCGACTGGAACAATCAGGGCAGAGTAGGCGTATGGATTCAGGTCAAAGGCGCGGCTGACTATCTGCCCGAATATGCGGGCAACCTCGACATCATCACGGCCGCCGCAACCCGTACCGCAGACCTGCTTGCTGAACGCAAGCTCTCGGGCACCGCCTCAACTATCGCAGGAGTACACGCTTGAGCACCTCATCCGAATTCAGCATCCGATTGACCGACACCACGCTTCGGGATGGCTCACACGCAATGAGTCACCAGTTCACTGTGGACCACGTCCGCTCCACAGTCCGAGCCTTGGACGACGCGGGAGTAGAGGTCATTGAGGTTACCCACGGCGACGGCCTAGGCGGATCTTCGTTCAACTACGGGTTCTCCCACACCCCCGAACTCGACTTGGTCAAGGTAGCCGTCGAAGAAGCAACACGCGCGAAGATCGCCGTACTAATGCTCCCAGGCCTAGGAACTATCGATGACTTGAACGATGCACATGACGCCGGCGCCTCCGTAGTGCGTATTGCAACTCACTGCACCGAAGCGGACGTATCTATCCAACACTTTGGCCATGCCCGAAACCTCGGTATGGAAACTGTAGGTTTCCTGATGCTATCTCATCGTGTCTCCCCCGAAAATTTGGCTAAACAGGCCCGGATCATGGCCGACGCGGGCTGCCAGTGCGTATATGTGGTCGACTCTGCTGGCGCTCTGATCCTGGAGGACGTCTCCGATCGCGTCGCCGCCCTCGTTTCCGAGCTTGGGTCGGACGCTGAGGTCGGATTCCACGGTCATCAGAATCTTTCCTTCGGAGTTGCTAACTCGGTATTCGCCGTCAGAGCCGGTGCGAAGCAGATTGACGGGACTTTGGCGGCCCTCGGTGCCGGAGCCGGGAATTCCCCCACTGAGGTCCTCGCCGCTGCTTTTGACAGGCTAAACATCCACACAGGCGTTAACGTCCAAGCGCTCATGGCCGCCGCCGAGGATACGGTCAAGCCCTACGTACGACGCACTCCGGTTATGGATCGCGCGTCTATCATGCAAGGCTATGCCGGCGTCTACTCTTCGTTCCTTATACATGCTGAACGCGCTGCCGATCGCTATGGGGTCCCGGCTTGGAAGATCCTCGAAGAAGTAGGTAAAGCAGGTTATGTCGGCGGCCAGGAGGACATGATCGTAGACGTGGCTGTCCAGCTTTCCGCGGTGGGCTAGAGGACCCCGAAAAAGCAAGCGAAGTCATCCCACGTAGCTGACATCAATAACCAGGTCTTTAGCCCATGATCTGCGGACCAATCCGCGAGGCTCCACAATTTGTCCCGCGCGAACTCAGCGGATAAGGAGTACACCGGAGTCAGGACGTCGCTAGCGTCCGCAGGGAAAAGCCTTCCTAGATTCGGAGCGCCTGCCGGAGGCTAAAAATGCCTGACTGTCTCACCATGGTGACCCGCACCCCTAAGAGGGGTGGCGGGTCACCATCTTTTATCCCCTTCGGATGGCCAGTGCCTCTGTAACCGACGATATGTGGGTGTTCCGGGAGCTGCGGCCACCGCGGCATCAGGAGACACCACAGGCATATGGCGGGATGGCCCAAAGAGCCGCAGTTCTCCTATGGGGCGGGCCGCCGTGCAAACGCCGCTGTTCTGTTTCAATGCGTAAGCCTCGGGCACGGGACTGCCCTCCGGTTTTGTTCACTCCTTAATCTAGCGAGCTTGTGCTCGTAGAAGGATGTTCACCATACCCCCGGAGTATGGGGCGGAGTTCCCCGAGATGTTATTGATACGGCCCGCAAGGGCGGGGCGCCGCTGGCGCGGATTGCGAAGGATTTCGGGCTTCCGGTCACGAAGCTCATGCGCTGGACTGCAATCGCCGAACGCAAAGAATCAGGGACCGGCCAGGCAGCCGCTGAGTCGGCTGAGATGCGGGAGTTGAAGAAGCGGCACCGGTTGTTGGAGCAGGAGAATGCGATTCTGCGCCGTGCTGTTGCCTATCTGGCCAGGGACATCAACCCAAACGCGACTGGGTCGATGCGTACCTCGTCAACGCCGCCCGGGACATCCACGCCGACGACCCGGCATTCGGTCACCGGTTCGTCGCCGACGAGCTCCCGGAGAAGGGCATCACAGCGAGGCGAGAACCGAGTCCAGTCGAGAACACCGACCAGATGCCATGGTCCCCGCACAGGCGCTGGACTGAACCGGAAGCGCGGGCCACCGGTTCACGACGACCTGGTGGAGCGGGACTTCCCCGCCGCCGTGGCGAAATCAGCTGTGGCTGACGGACATCACTGAACACCCCACTGACGAGGGAAAGCTTTACCTCTGCACGGTGAAGGATGCCTATTCCGGGAGGATCGTCGGCTAGTCGATGAAAACGCGAATGAAGTCCTCGTTGCCGGTGACAGCGCTGGAGAATGCGGTGCGGGCACGCCGTCCAGAAGGGACAGTGGGCCAGCCCGATCGAGGGTGCCACTTCCGGTTCCGCCACTTCCTTGAAACGCTCCGCGACCACGGCCTCACAGGGTCGATGGGCAGCGGCGGGGCATGCGCGGATAACGCCGCACTGGAATCTCCCTACTGCAAAAGAACGTCCTGGACCGTCAAAGATGGCTCACGAGGCAGGACCTGCGCCTGGCCATCACAACGCGGATCGAAAGGACCTGCCACCGCCGGCGACGGCAAAGACGGCTGGGCAAACTCACGCCACTGAATATGAAACACTCAACCGGATCGCGCTCACAGAGGCCTAAGACTCGGGGCCAACAAAAGCCGGGGGCAGTCCCACAGCCGCTAAGGATCGGACCAGTTGATGTCACCTTCGAAGTCCTGGGGGAGTTTTAGTGTGTAAAGGCTGGAGGTCCGGGTTTTGGCGCCGCAGGATCCACGGCCCCTACTCAAAATCCCGGATAGGTCCTTTGAAGGATTGTTCATATTCACCGTTGGGGCGGCCTATTAGGATAATCCCGTCCACATATTCGTGGCGTTTTGGCTCGCAGCTTGCTTGGGCGTCTCCTAAACGCTGACATCCAGATTCCCGTAAGTCATCAGGGCGAACCGGTGCCTCCAATAGCAAGGACCCTGGGACACTGCCAGGCAGGCATTCTCCCAGGGTCCTCGATAACCGGTTCAGACTTTCCCAAAGTACCGTGAGAGCTCCCAGTCAGTTACAGCACTGTTGAACTGCTCGACTTCTAGACGACGAGTCGCACCGTAGTACTGAACGAAATCCTCACCCAAATATTTATTCGCGACTTCGCTCTGCTCGAAGAGGTCCACGGCTTCTGCGAGGGTTCTGGGGACAGTGGCGAGAGAACTATCAGCATAGGCGTTGCCGGTGTAGGCAGTGCCGGGATCGAGGTCGCTTTCGATTCCCCACAAGCCGCCGGCCAACATGGCAGCTAGGACGAGGTACGGATTTCCATCTGCTCCAGGGGTGCGGTTCTCAATGCGCGTAAGCCGTTCGGGACCCGTAATCGCTCGAATCGCTGTCGTACGGTTACCAAGCGACCAAGCAACGTGCGTGCCAGCTGCTGATTCGGGCTCGTAGCGTTTGTATGACGTGATGAAGGGTGCGAACACAGCCGTGAACTCCCGGAGGGTACTCGTGAGTCCGGCAATATACTGCCTACCGGTCTTTGACAAGCCGTCATTAGAGGTGTTGTCGTGGAAGACGTTCCGTTCACCTGACCACAGCGACTGATGGACATGCATGCTGGAACCAAAACCACCTGGTGTGGGCTTAGCGATAAAGGACGACGTGTAACCGAGCGATTCGGCGATGCGCTTTACGGCAAACTTGAACAAGAAGCCTTCGTCGGCGGCGCGCAATGCTTCCTGGGGCGTCAAGTTAAGCTCGAACTGAGAAGGTCCACCCTCTGGGACAACGGCCTCAATCCTAACCCCCAGGCTCTGGCACGCAGCCTCGATTGCCGACGTCAGTCCCAGTTCGTTGTGCGCCCGCTCACCGCCGTACATTGTGACACCGCTGGTCATTGGCTCGAGATCGCGGAAGCCCTTGGCGCGTGCGGATTCCGCTGTCTCACGGTAAACGAAGAACTCATATTCGGTCGCCATCCGGGCCGTGAAACCCATTCCTGCGGCGCGATCGACCATCGAACGAAGCAAGTTGCGCGGCATGGCCGAAAGGGGTCGCCCCTGTTCGTCGTGGAAGTCGCAAAGAACCAACGCACTGCCATCAATCCAGGGAACCGATGAAAAGGTGCTGAGGTCAGGAAGCGCCTCCATGTCCGAGAAGCCCGAGTCCCACGAAGGCCACCAGCCCGTGTAGCCGGCTGGCCGAGGCATAATCTCATCCTCGATATCCAGTACGGCCACGACATCGGCAATATGCTGTGCTTCGGCTGGATCCTTTTCGAAGCGCCATCGAGGAATGAACTTACCGCGGGACTGACCGTGGATGTCGGTGCCCATCACGAGCACCCGCTCAATGCCTTCTTTTTCAAGAACGGCGCGTACCTTTGCAATCGCTTCCGCATTGGCGGGGTGGGCGGGGTGTTCCATCAAATCCTCCGACTTTCTTTGAACTTTCTGAGACAATCCTCGACCCGCCGCTTTCTACTGACAATGGACCGGTTTCATGGAGTGGAACTCCTGTTAGTGCGGTCACAGTGTGGTGACGTAGGAGCCCCCGCCACAACAGATCGTGATGTCCGGCCCTTCCCCAAAATTCACGATAACGACCACCGTCAGTCAATCAAGGCGGGCCGGGTCTGTCGCGAGTTCCCACGGAGTCGTGTATGTGTGGAGGATGAAGGGCAAGGGGCCATCTTGGCCAAAGACCACCAGCTCCTACACTGTCGGTACAGTTGCACCCTCAAAGACTGATGTCTTCACGGCTCGTGTGCTGGCAAGCTCGATTGGAGCACCCAAGCACGGCCCGGGGCGCCAATCGCTGGGTCTGCGCCCGTCGGGTTTGAGGGGGCGCTGCAGGAGACACTGGGCCAACGCCCTGCGGAGTCTGTTTGTCCATTAGAACCAGAAAATTGCATCAGAGATCTGCCGCCCAACCGCTGGATCCAGGCCGGGCATTTCTCTTCGACAGGGCCGACTCTGTCAGTGGCGAGCTAGTTGCAGCAGCACTTGAGACAAGAGAAGAATTACGGATGCGTGCGATGTGCTTGTATCAGAGGCGCTTCTGCGGCCCGTGGTCGAAAAACCCGGGGGGGTAACGAGACTCGGTGTAATGCTGTTGATTCCGTATAGTGACCGGTGCCGCGTGAGGCAGGGGAGAGGAAGGCCCGGTCATGCCGGGGGTCTAAGTTTGAGTCGGAACGCTATTCACTTCGTACGTAGTGAATACCTCATAGCCCTCCGTCCGTTCGTACATTGCTCTTGTCTCGGCTCCTGCGGCTGATATCCAAAGTATTGAACTATCCGAGGTGACGGCATCGACCACTCCGGAGCGGATTATCGCGCCTGCTCGTCTAACTTCCACCTGTTGTCCTAATGCTTGTTGCCAGTCAGGTAGCGGGTGAAGGTCCAAAATGTTCTGCTTTCTCACGTTCCCTGGTTTGAGGATCAGTGCGCTGGGGCCGGACGAGGTTGGCACGTTCGGACGGACGCAGTAAGTACTCAAGTACCCACTGGGTCGCGTTGCCTCCCAAACTGGGCATCAAATCGCCTTTGGCAACGTAGCGGAAGGGGTGCGGATCATCCTCTGGTCGCCACCACCCACTTGCTGGGGCATGCACGCCGGTGACTGCTCGAGTACCTGGTCCTAAATTCAGAGATGATGCTCGCCTCATCGAAGGCTGCCCGTGATTCTCGCCGCCGCAGCCTCTCCGGCACCTCTGCTGTGATTGCCGAAGGACAGGTCTTTCCTTCCTTTGGAGGGCTCCCGGCCGGCCGTAGAGGAGCCGGGTGCGCCTGCGGCTGGTGATCCGCCTTGCGAACGGACCGTAGAGAGTCGGTCTTCGAACTTCCGATGGACGAGTGCTCTGCTCTTCATGACTGTTGTCGATTCTCCGGGTCAGTAAACGGTGTTGTAGATGGATGGGGTCTCGTGTCGAACCCCGTTGCTGATGGGCGATGCGAAGCGTTAGAAGGGTCCGTCCTGAACGAGATTTTGCGGTCGGTTACCGCTGGCCAGGGCAGCGAGTTGTGCGGACAGGAACTTAACGATTCGCGGTTCGAAGGCTGAGGCGTTGCCGCCGATGTGCGGCGTGATGAGGGCGTTGGGGGATGACCAGAGGGGGTGGTCTGAGGGAAGCGGCTCGGGATCGACGACATCCAGTGCGCAGTGCAGCCGGCCGCTGAGAACTTCCGCCGTCAAGGCGGCGGTGTCCACGACAGGTCCGCGTCCCACATTGACCACCAGGGCCCCGTCCGGCAAAGCGGCCAAGACGACGGCGTCCACGAGTTGGTGTGTGCGTTCGTTCAGCGGAGTGACGGCGACAAGGATGTCGTGCTCCTTGGCCAGTCCGGCGAGCTCGGAGGATGCGTGGATGTGGCCGACGCTGTCTTCACGGGCTGAACTGCCTACCCGGGTGAGCTCCACTTCGAAAGGCGCCAGGCGTTTGGCGATCTCATTGCCGATGCCACCGACGCCCACCAGCACGACTCGCCTGTCAGCCAGGGAGGATCGCCGCTGCGGCAGCCAGCTTCCGGTCTGCATGTTTCGTACTGCTTCATCGATGCCACGGAGCTTGGCAATGATGAGGCCGATGGCCAGTTCCGCCGTGGCTGCCGCGTGGACGCCTGAGGCGCTGGCCACGGCCGCGGAGGGCCCCGCGGCTTCCCGAACGCCGTCGAATCCCGTGGACTGGGTCTGGACGAATTTCAGGTTGGGCGCCTTGGACAGGGAGCCAAGGACATCAGATGCATCAATGTACGGCAGGACGACGCCATCAATTTCGGCAAGGTCGATGTCCTTCGGATCGGACTTGAGGTCCCAGACCGAGGCCTGGATGCCTGCCGGCAGGGGCTGGAGCCGGGCCAGCAGGTCCTGATCAGGGAAAGTGACTGTGCGGACTGTCTGCATCGGGTGCGCCTCATCGGTAGTTGCCGGCTCAGACGGGATGGCCGGGTCCTCGCGAAGACCATTGACTTGGTCAATCCCAATCTGAGAAACTTTTCTCATGTGTGACAATCATCGCACTTCAGGCAGCGACAGGCAAGAGCTTTGCGGAGGCAAATCGAGATGAATAACCACAGCTTTCGGCCCTTAGTCATCATGGGCGTATCGGGTTCGGGAAAATCGACCATTGGGGCGCTGCTGGCCCAGCGGCTGGGTGTCCGTTTCATCGACGGTGATGACCTGCACCCGGCGCAAAACAAAGAGAAAATGGGGGCAGGCATCCCCTTGGAAGATGGCGACCGGTGGCCTTGGCTCGAGGCCATCGGGCGGACCTTGAAGTCAGGCCAGAGGGACAGCAGCGGCGTCATTGTTGCCTGTTCGGCACTGAAGCGCCGCTATCGCGATCTGCTCCGGGAGTACGCACCGGAGATGGTGTTCGTGCATCTCGAGGGCTCGGCGGAAACACTCGCGGCCCGCATGGCTGGCCGCAACCATGAGTTCATGCCGGTGACGTTGCTGGCGTCGCAGCTGGAAGCCCTGGAACCACTCGAGCCCGATGAAGCCCACGTGCTCTTGGACGTGCGCAAGCCCCCGGCCGAGTTGGTCGAGGAGGCAGTTACAGTCCTGCAGTCCAATACTGCCGCAGCAACGGCGACACCGGCCGCGGGATAAGCAGGAGAACGACTACCTGGTTAACGCGGAAAGCCGGTCCGGGCTGGGTGCCCGGGCCGGCTTTTTGGCTTCTTGCCCGTAGTCAGGCAACCGCACTGCGGCGTTCGCCGATGTCGAAGCCGGGGCCACCTGGGACGGAGTCGATGAGCTTGCGTGTGTAGGGGTGCTTCGGGTTGCCGTAGACACTGTCCACATCACCTCTTTCGACCACTTCGCCGTGGAAGAGCACCATGATTTCATCGCTGACATGGTGGACGACGTCCAGGTCGTGAGAAATGAACGCCATCGTCAGGTCGAGTTCCGCCCGGAGTCGGCTGATCAGGTTCAGGATCTCTGCCTGGACGGACAGGTCCAGGGCGGAGGTGATTTCGTCGGCGATGATCAGCTTTGGTTCCACTGCCAGGGCGCGGGCGATGGCAATGCGCTGGCGCTGGCCCCCGGAGAACTCGTGGGGGTAACGGTCGGCTACCTCGGGGTCGAGGCGGATAGTGGAGAGCCAGCGGGAGATCTTTTCCCGGTGGAGCTTTGGATTGGAGCGGACAGGGTTGATCGCTTCAGCCAGCGTCTGACCGATGGTGCGGCGGGGGTTCAGCGATGAATACGGGTCCTGCGGAATCATTTGGACTTCGCGGTAGATGGCCCGGCGCTGGGTGCGGCTCATGCCCGCCATGTCCTGGCCGTTGATCGAGATGCTGCCTGCACTGAGGGGGTTGAGGCCAACAATGGCCTTGGCCAGTGTTGATTTTCCGGATCCGGATTCGCCCACGATACCGAGCGTCTTGCCGCGTTGGATGGAGGTCGAAACCCCCTTCAGGACCTTGGCTGCAGCGTGCCCTGAGCCGAAGGTGACTTCGAGGTCACGGACTTCCAGGACGGCCTCTGGGCCGGTTGAAGTGCTTGTCACGGCCTTTGCCTCTTTTCTTCGGTGACGTCGGCTCCGGCGGGATCCTCGGGGACCTCGTCGTAGGTGAAGTCTTGGGCGCGGACGGAGACGAGTTCGGCCTTGCGTTCGGCGATGCTTGGGGTAGCGGCGAGCAGGGCCTTGGTGTAAGGATGCCGGACGTTTCCGGCCGCCAGCTGTTCACCGGTAAGGCGTTCGAGAATTTTTCCGCCATTCATCACGATGACCTTGTCACAGAGGGCTTGGACCACGCCGATGTCGTGGGAAATGAAGAGCATGGCTGTGCCCATTTCCCTGTTGATGGTGCGGAACTGCCGCAGTACATCTGCCTGGACAGTCACGTCCAGGGCGGTAGTGGGTTCGTCGGCAATAATGAGCCGCGGATCCGTGACCAGGGTCGAAGCGATCATCGCCCGCTGGAGCATGCCGCCTGAAAGTTCGTGCGGGTGCTGGCTCATGCGCTTTTCCGGCTCGGTGATGCGGATATCCGCCAGGGCTTTGACCATCCGGGCGTAGGCCGTTTTCCTCGACTGGCGCAGGTGAACCCTGCTGACTTCGGTCAGTTGGGAGCCAATTCGAAGGGCAGGATTGAAGCTGGTACCCGGGTCCTGGTACACCAGTCCGATGGAGGTTGCCAGGGCGCGCGGGTCGTTTTTCTTCAGGAGGTTCATCTCGCCCAGCCGCATGGTCCGGGCGGTGACGATAAGTTCCTCCGGGAGCAGGCCCGCGATGGACATCGCGGTCAGTGACTTGCCCGAGCCTGACTCACCCACGAGACCTACGACCTCGCCGGGGTGGATGCTGAGGGAGACACCCTTGACCAGCGGGACGCCGTGAGGCGTGCTGACGGTGAGGTTGTCCACTTCGACCAGGGCTGTCGTATCTGCCCGCAACGAGGCAGGAACCTCGGATGCGGCTTTGACGCTGCCGAACTTCCGTCCGCCGCGCGGGTCGGTCGCCGCGGCGAGTCCATCGCCGATGAGCATGGCACTCAGGCCTGCCACTGTGATCATGATCGACGGCATTACTGCCTGGAGCGGCTGGGAGTAGATGTTGACGAGGGATTCGTTGAGCAGGCGCCCGAAGTCGTACTGGGGGTTCTGCACGCCGAGGCCGATGAAGGACAGGCTGGACAGTTCGATCAGCGTGGTGGCGAACACGGTGGCGGTCAGCACCAGCAGCGGCTCGGCCATGTTGGGCAGCAGATGCCTGGTGATGATCCGTGGACCGGGAACGCCCAGCAGGCGTGCTGTGGAGACGTAGTTGCGTTGGGAAATAGAGGCCGCCATGTTGGCAGTGAGACGGGCGAACGCCGGGATGCTGGCGATAGCAATGGCGAGCACGGCAGAGGACGCACCCTGCCCGAGGATCGCTGCGATCAGCAGCGCGAAGATCAGGCTGGGGTACGCTACGGCAGCATCGATGACGCGCAGGACGGCATTGCGGACCCTCGGTGGCGCGAGCCAGATGAACGTACCGATGAGGACGCCGCCGACGACGGCGATGGCAGTCGTCGCAGCGGTCATCACAAGGGTAAGCCGGGTGGCGACGAGGGAGCGTGCCAGGACGTCCCTGCCGAAGTCGTCGGTGCCCAGCCAGTGCCCGGGACCTGGTCCTTGGGACGGGTTTGGGGTGAGCTTTTCGGCGGCGTCCGAGAGGAACAGGGGTGCGAGGACGCCTACCAGAATCATGACGGTTATCAGGACGATGCCGAGGATGAGTCCGGTGGTCCACCGGAAGCGGCGCTTGGCGCGGCGCGTTTCAGCCATGGGACCTTCCCCCTCCGAGGGTGCGCGGATCGATGATGCCGAGTATGACGTCGACCAGCAGGTTGAGGATGATGGCCAGGAAGCCCAGGACGAGGATGATGCCCTGGATCACCGGGTAGTCCTTGTTGATGATGGCGGTGACGATTTCCTTGCCAAGCCCGGGCCAGTTGAAGACGTTCTCGATGATGATGGCTCCGCCCAGCATGCCCGCCAGGATCAGGCCGGCAAGGGTGAGGGTGGTGGTCATCAGGTTGGGCAGCGCATGGCGGGCATACAGCCGCAGCGCCGGAAGCCGCCGGCCGCGGGCCGTCCTGAGGTAGTCCTGCTCCAGGACGGTGGCGGTCTCGCGGCGGACCACGCGTGCGATGGAGCAGATCGGAGCGATCGACAGCCCTACCACGGGCAAGATCAGGGAGCTCAGGGTCGCCGCGCCCGCGGCTGGGAGGACCTTGAGGACAATCGCAAAGACGACGACCAGCATGGTGGCGATGACGTACTGCGGCACGGCCTGGAAAAAGCCGGTGAGCATTCCAAACGAGACATCCATCCACTTCCTGCGGCCTCCGCGGGTCAGGATGCCTACAGCCATGCCGGTGGGGATGGAGATCAGCAGGGTCACCAGGATGCCGAGGATGGCGATTTCGGCGGTGAACGGCAGCTTGGTGGCAATGATCGAGGACACCGACGTGCTGTAGGCGAAGGACTCGCCAAGGTTGCCTGTGAACAGGTGCCCGATGTACTGGATGAATTGCAGGTGCAGGGGCTGGTTTAGTCCCAGGTTCTGCCGGATCGCTTCGATTTGTTCGCTGGTGGCGTCGGCTCCGGCAACCGCCACGGCGGGATCGCCGGGGATCAGCGGCACCATGAAGAAGGTCACGACGACGAGAAGAGCCACGGACAGCAGGACGCCCCCGGTCCGGCGAAGGGCGTAGCTGCCCCAGGGCGAAAGACCCCGGGGGGCACCCCGGGAGCCCGAAGGGGCGGCTCCCGGGGTTTGGCTCTCCTGAAGGATGACAGCTTCCTTGGAGAGCATCGTGGGTTCGGTCATGTCCTGAACCTTTACTTACTTGGTGATCCGCAGGGTGCCGTAGTCGACAATGCCTGAGGGTGCCTGGATGGAGAATCCCGGGCGCTGGGCGACGATCTGTGGTTCGCCAACGAACGGGTAGATGTCGTTGTCTTCGAGGGCGCTGATCTGTGCCTTCGTGTAGGCATCGCACCGCTGGGTGTCATTAGTGGCTGCCTGCGCCGTGGAAATGTCGGCGAGGATATCGGCGTTTTCGCCGCCGCCGATGTTGCGGCCACCCTTGTCGGTGGGAACACCGGCGATGCGGGTCAAGGAGGCAGCTACGGTTCCGACGAAGTTGGCGTCACCCTGGACGGTCATGTCCCAGGTTTCAGGCTTGGTCTGGGTCATGGTCGCCCACGTTCCGTTGTCCACGAGGTTCAGGTCAACTGTTGCACCGGCGGCGCGGAGGGCTTCCTGGACGTAGGTGCTGCCGGCGCCGTTGGGGCCGATGCTGGTGGTGCCCACCATTTTGAACGTCTTGCCGGCAAGAACCGCCTTGGCCGCTGCAGCGTCTTCCTTGGTGATGTGCGAGTTGTCCTGGAGGGCGCAGGCCACAGTGGGAGCGACGATGGAGTTGTACGTGATGCCCTTGTTGGCGTACGCCGCGGCGTTGAAGGCCTGCTGGTTCATCAGCTGGGCCACCGCTTTCCGGAGCGCCGGATCAGTGAAGGGGCTGCCGGGCCGCTGGTTGAAGAGCAGGAAGATGCCGGCAAACGGGACCGTGGTGATCGTGTAGTCCTTATTGCCCTCGAAGCGGCCCGTGTCGGCCGGTGCGATGTCAGAGACATCCATCTCGCCCGTAAGGAGCTGGTTGGCTACCGTGGTCTTGTTGACCCCCGGGAAGAACCGTACGGTCTTGGCGGGGGTTCCTTGCGGCGCCTTGGACCACTTTGGCCATGCCTTGTAATCCTGGCGCAGGGTCATGTCGTAGCTGACGCCGTGGCCGGCCTTGGTCAGCGTGTAGGGGCCGGAGAAGGCACCCTGTACAGTTCCCTTCGCCAGGCCGTCGAGGTCGGCGAAACCGGCGGGGCAGATTATGCCGGTCTGGGCGAGGGTCAGGCCTCCGATGAGCTCGGACCACGGCTGCGCCAGCTTGATCGAAACGGTGCCGGCACCATCGTCAGCGGTGATGGTGGGCTGGCCTGGACCGAAGACCAGCTTGCCGAAGTTGTTCTTGGTGGCCGGATCGGCGAAGTAGTTCAGGGACTTGGCCACGATGGTGGGGGTAATGGCCGTGCCGTCGGCACAGGTCGCGTCCTTGCGGATGGTCAGAGAAGCATCCGTCGCAGTGGACTTCCAGTCAGTGGCGAGTCCGCCGATGAACTTACCGTCCGCGTCGCGGCGGACAACGGTGTCGAAGAGGAAACGCGCCACTTCGTAGTCATCCTTGGCGTTGGCCTTGGCCGCATTAAAGGTGGTGGGGTCGGCGTTTAGGGCTGTGCGGATGGTGTCCGTTGACGGGCCGGCAGCGCCGCTGTTTCCTCCGGAGGCTGTGGTGCCCGTGGTACAGCCGGTCAGCAGCAACGCTGCTGCCGCCGCGGCCGCGGCAAGGGAGGTAACTCGTCCATGCATGGTGTCTCCTCGATACAAGCATTAATCTGCGAGAAACTTCGCGAATGAGAAGAGTTTCTCTTATTGCGCAGGGCAAGTCAACGAAAATTTGTGAGCTGACACACTCTCGTTACATCGGCGACCGGAATTTACACGTCGGCAACAAAGCCCCCGGTCCAGCCCCTTGACGGATTGGCAAACAAACGCGAAACTTTTCTCATATGTGATTGCCGCCTCATTTGATCCAGCTGATCTCCGGGGCCGGCGTCGTCCGAACCAGCAAAGGTGACAAGCATGGCAACAACCCTTGAACTCACGGTCCGCAAAGCCACCTGGACGCGGCCGCCGCGGGAACTGGTCAAGGCCTTCGAGGCCTTTCCGGTGGCCAACATCGGCGACGCCATGGAACGACTGGGCATCGTCGATGGCGGGATTAGTGCCATCTGGTCCGGCGCCCACTGCGTCGGCTCCGCCCTCCCGGTCCTCGGCGCGGCGGGTGACAACGCCGCCGTGATCGAGGCGCTGAACTACATCCAGCCCGGCGACGTGGTGGTAATCAACGGCTTCGGCCACGAGCACAGGGCCCTCGTGGGCGAGCAGCTGTCCCAGCGGTTCGAAGCCGCAGGGGCAACCGGCGCCGTGATCGATGGCTATGTCCGCGACCGGCACACGATCACCGAGATCAAATTCCCCGTCTTCGCCCGGGGCGTCACCCCTGCGGGTCCATTCAAAAACGGCCCCGGCGTTATCGGCGAACCCGTCGCCATCGGTGGCATTGTCTGCGCCGCCGGTGACATCGTCGCCGCTGATGATGACGGCGTCGTCATCATCCCCCAGGCCCGAGCAGCCGAAATCCTGGAACGCGTCATCGCCGTCGCCGCCCACGAGGCCGAAATGACGGCCGAAATTACCCGGGAATACAGCTGACCGCAGCTACCCGGCGTCTTGAACCAGCCCTAGACTGAAAGACATCCAATGACTACTGCATCGACGGACTCAGTGGAACTGAACACCGCACAAATCAAGGTCGTCACCGCCGACGGCAAAGTGGTGCGAAAGGCAACCTTCGCCGGCACCATGGGCTCCTTCGTGGAGTGGTACGACTATGGCATCTACGGGTTGCTGACGACATACCTGGCCATCAACATCATGGGGTCCAAGGACGCCGGATCGCTCCTGTTGACCAACGTCGGATTCCTCGTCAGCTTCCTCGCCCGTCCCTTCGGCAGCGTCATCTGCGGCTATCTGGGCGACAGACTGGGCCGCAAGAACCTGCTGGCCGTCCTGCTGCTGATGATCTCGGGCGCCACGGCGTGCATCGGCCTCATCCCTTCCTCGTCCGTGATCGGCTGGGCCGCCCCGGCGCTGCTGATCCTGTTCCGCATCCTGCAGGGCTTCTCCGCCGGCGGCGAGGTGGCAGGAGCCATGGCCTTCGTGGGCGAATACGCGCACAACCGCCACCGCAATTTCGCAATGAGCTTCATCGCCGTGGGATCCTTCTGCGCCCTGCTCTTCGGCAGTGCCTTCTCCGCGGTCCTGATCACCACGCTCGGTGATTCCACCATGGAATCCTGGGCCTGGCGCGTTCCGTTCCTCTTCGCCCTCCCGCTGGGATACGTTGGCTACTACATCCGTTCCAAGATGGAAGACACCCCGCACTTCGCCGCGCTGCGTGAGCGCAACGAAGTGGAACGCAACCCGCTGCGCTCCGTCTTCACCTCCAAGCGTCACCTGAAGGCCATCGCGCTGACGATCTTCCTGCCCGCTCTGAACGGCCCCCGCTACTACCTGCTCTTCGCCTACATGCCTACCTACCTCAAGACCCAGCTCGGCACGGGCAACAACTTCTCCATGGTGCAGGCACTGACCGTTACCGCTTTCAGCCTCGTGGCGATCATCATCGCCATTCCGCTGATGGCCCGCCTCTCCGACCGCGTTGGCCGCAAACCCGTCATGATCCTGTCCGCCGTACTGATGGCAGTTGTCTCCTACCCCATGTTCGCCATGATCACCACCGGCAACATGCTGCTTGCCTGCGTGGCAACCGTCGTGCTGGCTATTGCGTTCTCCGGTCACGCCGCCGTCGTCCACACCGTCTTGACGGAGATGTTTCCCACCACCGTCCGCTACAGCGCTTACAGCATCGGCTTCAGCATCAGCACCATCATCTTCGGAGGCAGCGCCCCGCTGGTCATGACGGAAATCATCAAGGCCACCGGCAACAGCATGGTCCCGGCCTACGCCTCCATCGCCACTGCCATCATCACCTTGGTGTCCGTCTTCTTCCTGAAGGAAACCAAGGGCCAGCCGCTGGCCACCCACTAAAGCAACCCGCATGGCGGCGGCCTGCCGCCTTGCCGGCAAACGACCACCGTTGCACCACAGCACCAGAAGCACCACACGAACCATAGGGAGTCACCTTGGGCATCAACTCAGTCGCCGTCGTCGCAGACCTCGGCGAAAGCTACGGAAATTACACCATCGGCGACGACGACGCCCTGCTGGGTCTGGTCACCGCCTCCAACATCGCCTGCGGCTTTCACGCCGGCGATCCGCGCGTCATGGATGCCACCGTGAAGTCCTGTGTGGAGCGCGGCATCGAGCTGGGCGCCCACCCCGGCTACCCGGACCTGGTGGGCTTCGGCCGCCGCCTCATCGAAGCCAGCGAAGAAGAGATCCGCACAGATGTCCTCTATCAAATCGGTGCCCTGGACGCCTTTGCCCGGATCCACGGCGGCAAGATCAGCCACGTAGCCCCGCACGGCCGGATGGGCAGCATCGCCCAGACCGACGCCAAGCACGCCCGCGCCATCACCGACGCGGTAAAGGCCTACGACCCTTCCTACATCGTCATCTGCCAAAACGGCCTGCTTGCCGACGAATCCCGCAAGCGCGGGCTTGAAGTGGGCTACGTGTTCCTTGCCGACCGGGGCTACGGTGAGGACGGAATGCCTGTCTCCCGCAGCACGGAGGGCGCCCTGCTGCACGACCCCGAAGAGATCGGCCGCCGCGTTGTCCAGGTGGTCACCGAGGGGACCGTGCGCGCTGTGACCGGCAAGGTGGTCCCACTCGGTCATGACGCCGATGTCGTCCTGCTGCACGGGGACCATCCCCAGGTCCTGCAAAACGGCACGGCCCTGCGCGCAGCCCTGGACAAAGCCGGTATCACCGCTACCGGGCTCCAGGAAGTCCTTGCCGAAAAGGCAAAAGCAGCAGCCGCAGTCTGAGCTCTCCCTTGACCGCCGTCAGCACCGTCGAGCAGGACAGATGATCACGCAACCACCGTCAGCAGCCGCCCTCCGCCCGCCCGGCCTGGAAGCAGAACCTTTCGGGGATTCAGCTCTCATGCTCAGGATCGCCGACAACGACGCCGAGGCCCGGCGGACCGGGGCGCGCAGGCTGCGGGACATCCTCCTGAACGTCCGTCCCTACGGAATGCTGAACCTCGTGGCAGGAGCTGAATCGCTGCTGGTGGAGTTCGACTGCCTGTCCGTCAGCCACGGCCAACTGGCCCAGACAATTCGTCTGGCCGTGGCTAACCTGGGACTCGATGACACTGGCGGCGGCGCCGGGGCTAGGGAGTTCATCCTCCCCATGGTGGTCAGCGCCGAGTTCTCCCCGGACCTCCCGGTCGTGGCCGAGGAACTCGGACTCAGCCAGGACGCCACACTCGCAGCGCTGACTTCCTCCGTGCTGACCATCAATCTGCTTGCGGCCGCCATGGCCCCCATGATGGCCGGCGTTAATTTCCCTGGCCAGGTCAGCCGGTGCGCCGAGCCCAGGACGGATGTCGCTCCGGGTTCGGTGATGGTGGCCGGGACCAGCGCAATCATCCAGCCGTTCCCCGGGCCAAGCGGCTGGAAGGTCATCGGCCGCACGCCCTTGACCATTTGTGACATCCACGAGAATCCTCCGACGTCATACCAACCAGGGGATCGCGTCAGGTTCGAGGTCATTGCCGAAAGCCGCTGGACAGAGCTGAAAGGCCAGTTCCTCCGGCCCGCACACCAGCAGGAAGGCGGCCGGCATGGATCCGACGCGTGAGCAGGACGTAACCATCACCATCAGCGAGTCCGGCTGGTTATCCACCTTCCAAGACTTGGGCCGGGAGGACTCGGAGTACCTCGGGGTACCCTGCGGCGGTGCCGCCGACCAGCTCTCTGCCGCCACCGCGAACATCCTGGTAGGCAACCGGCGGGGAGCGCCACTGATGGAAATCATGGGCGGACGGTTCGCCTTCACCGCCTCCCGGGACGTCTTCATTTCCGTCACCGGGACCCCGGCGGACGTTATTGTCGGGGGAGTACCAGTAGGTATGTGGCAGCCGGTCTGCGTACCGGCTAAAACCCGCGTGCTCATTACCAACGCGCGGGACGGGATGCGCAACTACCTGGCATTCAGCGGTGAGCTCGATGCGCCACGCTTCATGGGCAGCGTCGCGCCGGAGTCACGGATGGGTTTCCCGCAGCAACTCGCCGCCGGCCACAAGGTGGGGCTGGACAGCCGCTACCAGGGATTCAGCCAGCCTTATCTGGGCCAGCCGCTGTTCCGGCTACCGGTACCCGTACCGGACTTCAGCGCCAACGTGTGGACCATCGATGTGGTGGGCGGGCCGGAAACAGCAGGGACGCCAGGTATCAGGGAACTCTTGAGTGGCAGCGTCTACACCGTGGGCCCTAAATCCAACCACGTCGGACTCCGTCTGAACGGGCCTGTTATCCACCCGGAGGGGCTCGGCGAAATCATCTCGCACGGCGTTCCGATCGGCGCCTTCGAGATCCCCCACGGCGACGAACTGATCATCCTGGGCCGTTCACGGACCCTGACCGCCGGCTATCCCATCGTGGCAGTCGCCGCCAAAGCCTCTCTGCCACTGCTTGGCCAGGCCCGCCCCGGCCGGAAGATGACCTTCCGCTGGCTCAGCAACGAAGCCGCCGTGGAACGTTGGAGGGAGCAGCAGCGTCTACTCACGGCCCTGGAAGACAGAGTGCAGAGCCTGTTCGCCGCCGTTGGGCTCCCTTTACACGAAGCGCCGGGAAGCAGCCCGCCGGACATCCGGGCAGCATAAATACTGTTGACGCCGCGAGTTTCAAATGAGAAACTATTCTCAAATAGAATTTTGTTCTTGTTTAGCGGGTTATCCCGGCGCGGTGCGGTGCCACGCACCGCACCGCGCCGGAAGAAGGAGAGGCACTATGAAGCTACTGAACGGCAAGGTCGCCATCATCACCGGCGCCGGAACCGGCATGGGCCGCGAGACCGCCAAGCTGCTCGCCGCCGAAGGGGCCGCCCTGGTGCTCGTGGGGCGCCGGCAAGACATTCTTGACGAACTGTCCGCAGAGATCACGGCAGCCGGAGGACGGTCCCACGTCCGGACCGCAGACATCGCCAACAAGGACGAGGTCAATACGCTCGTGGCGTGGACCCGGGAGAACGTTGGGCCGGTGGACATCCTTATCAACAACGCCGGCAGCGCCAGCAAAGTCCTCAACGTACGGTGGATCGCCGAGGAGGAATGGAACCAGGTCCTGGACGTCAACCTCAATGCCGTGTTCCTGCTCAGCCAGGCCGTGTTGCCGGACATGCTCGGTCGCAACACCGGGACCATCATCACGGTGTCCTCCCTCGCCGCGGTGAACCCCAACCTGCTCGGCGGAGCCGCTTACGGTGCCGCGAAGGCCGCGGTCCGGAACTTCATGACCTACCTGCACACCACTTTCCGGAACGACGGGCTTCGCGCGGTCACCATCCTGCCTGGCGAAACGGCGACGCCCATCCTGGACAACCGCGCCCGGCCGCCCCGCCAGGAGGAACGGGACGCCATGGTTCAGCCCGAGGACGTGGCACGCGCCATCCACCTCGTGGCAACCCTGCCACAGCGGACCGTCGTCCAGGAACTAGTCATCGCCCCCACCATGCAGCGGGACACCTCCGGTGATATCGAAATCAGCCGCTGGACCGGCGCCCCCGCAGAGCACGTCCCCGAAACCGCCGCAGACCAGGCAACCGCCTAGGACCACGGTCCCCGCGGCACACCCTTCGATTTCTTGTCTGAAAGGACACCATGACCATCCCTGCATCCCCCCGCGTCCTCACCTTCCCGCCGTCGGAAGCAGTCCAGCGGGTACTCCGGACATCCCTTCGCGTCCAGCAGCCCCAGTCCAGCGGCGACCTGGTGTCCCTGGCCATGGGCGAACCCGACTTCGAGACCCCGCAGCAGGTCCGGGACGCAGCTGCGAAGGCGTTGCAGGACGGCCACACGCACTACTCACCCCTGCTGGGTGAACCGGCGCTGCGGGACGCGCTGGCCGCGCGGATCGGCACGCTCCTGGGTTCTCCCGTCAGTACCGGCGACATCCTGATCACCCAGGGCGGCACTGCAGGACTGGCGGCGGCCATCCTCGGAACGGTCAACCCCGGAGACAGGGTCGTCATCCCGGACCCCACCTATTCGCTGTACGCGGACCTGGTCAGCATGGCCGGCGGCACCATCGTCCCCGTGCCTTTGGCGGAGGACCTGCACTGGGACCTGGAAAAGCTGGCCGCTGCGCTGGAGGGTGCGAAGATGTTCGTCTTCTGTAACCCCTCCAACCCCACGGGCATCGTCCACTCCCGCGCGGAGCTGGAGGCCCTGGCCGGCATGGTGGCCGGAACGGACATCCTGGTGCTCTCTGACGAGGCCTACAGCGATCTGGTCTACACCCCTGAGCCGTTTACCTCCGCCCTGGAAATCGAAGGCCTGGCCGGGCGCACCATCTACTGCCAGACCTTCTCCAAGAGCTACGCCATGACTGGCTGGCGCGTGGGCTACCTCTGGGGCCCCTCCGACGTCTTGGCCGCCGCGGCCCGGGTGCACAACACCTTTAACGGCTCCATGAACACCGCCGTGCAGCTGGCCGCCCTCACCGCACTGGAAACCTGCGGCCCCGACATCGAGCGGATGCACGCCTCCTACAAGGGCCGCCGGGAACTGATGTACAACGGGCTCAAGGACATTCCGGGGTTGACGGTCAGCTCACCGGAGGGAGCGTTCTACCTGTTCCCCAAGTACGACGCGGACCTGCCCGCAGCAGAAATGGTGGCGCACCTGCGCAACCACGGTGTGGCAGTACGGCCCGGCAGCGAGTTCGGCCGCAACGGGGAATTCCACCTAAGGCTTTCTTACGCCGCCAGCGCCGAAGCTATCGCCACCGGGGTGGAACGGCTGGCCGCCGGCCTGGCAGCCCTGAAGTAGCAACACATGGCCACCATCAGCACAGCTTCCGGGTTGCGCAGCGATACGCTGCGCAACCGGAAGCACATCATCAGATCCGCCGGCAGGCTCTTCGCAGAGGGCCGTCAGGCCACTATGGCTGACATCGCCCGGGCCGCGGAAGTCTCCACCGCCACCGCATACCGCCACTTTGCCTCTGTGGACGAGGTTCTTGCGCGCTTCCGCTTCGACGTCGGCAGTGAGCTCCTGGAGTACAGCCGCCAGCAGCAGGTTAGCGGGCTGGCAATGCTGCGTGTGGTCAGCACGAAATGGGTGGAACTCGTGGTCACCCACGGTCGGGCGATGGTCCACACGAGGTCGGGCGAAGGCTACCTCGCGCGGCTGCGCACCGGCGCCACGCACCTGACCGTGCAGGCTGACGCGCTCAGCCCGGCGTTGCGGGACACCTGCCTGGAACTCGGTGTTGATGATCCAGGTGACGAAGCCATGTTCCTGTGGAACATCCTTTTCGATCCCCGCGAAATCTTCGATCTGATCGATACCTTGGGGCTGGGCCCCGAGGACACTGCGCGGCGCTTGGTCGCCACGTTGGTTGCCGCTTTGAAAGGCTGGTGCAGCCCGGAGGCCGGGCACAGGCCATAAGCTGGGTAGCAACAGAAAGGGGCTGGGGAGTGCGAAGCGACACCCAACGTAACCGCAGGGAACTCGTCAACGCCGCCGGCGCGCTCTTTGCAGCACGCCGCGGACCTATCAATATGACGGACATCGCCAAGCACGCCGAGATCTCCACAGCTACTGCCTACCGACATTTCGCCTCCGTCGAGGACGTTCTGGCGGAATACCGCTTCAACGTGGGCCAGAAGCTGCGCGATTACAGCCTGAAACAGAGCACCGGTGGCCTTGAACTCCTCGAAGCTGTCAGCCGAAAATGGGTGGATCTGGTGGTAAAGCACGGCGGTGCCATGCTCTACACCAGGTCCGGGGAGGGGTACCTTGCCCGTCTGCGCAGCGGCGCCTACTACCTCACCGTCCAGGCAGAGGCCCTGGAACGGCCGCTGGGGGAGGCCTGTGCTGAGCTGGGCCTTAGCCCTCTGGGAGATGAAGCGATGTTCCTGTGGAACATTCTTTTTGATCCCCGTGAAATTCTCGATCTCATCAACACGGTCGGGCTGACCAAACAACAGGCCACCGAACGGCTGGTTGCCGCGCTCCGCGGAGCTCTCGTCGGCTGGGACCAAGACAAATCAGGGAAAAGTAAAGCAGCGGGCTGAACCCTGGTTGTGGCAGTCGACCTGCGGGTCGTTGCGTCTTTCAGCCCTGTTGGGTCAACCGGACGCTTCGAAGGGTGATCCCGCGCATTTCGCTGCGGATTATCTCGACGGGGATCGCGGCCAGCGAAGCGATTTCGAACAAGTCCAGCTGATTCGACTTCAGTGCCATCACGGTCAGTGACCGGCGACGGGCCTCCAATTCCGATTTCCGATCGATGGCAGCTGCCAAAGTCTGGCTGGCGCTGCGGATCGCGCTGAGATGGGACGCGGTCCGCCATCCTAACGGGGCAAGGTCTGCATAACCCAAGCCGAGCCGACGGCGGACGTCTACCTTCTTAACACCCGCTGCTTCAGCGATTGCAGCCACCGCCACTCGGTCGGCCAGTGCCTGCGCAACAGTTTCGTTCCGGTGGCCCATGGCAGTCCGGATGTTGGTATCGGCTTGAGCGATGTGTTGGCGATTCAATGCCAACTGACTTCGGAGCGTTTCCTTGTCGATGGCCGCAAAGCGTCGACGTCCACCTGCCTGAAGCGGTTGGACTGCCACGCTAATGCCTTCCTGCCGCAGGCTCCAGCACCCAAACTACGGGAGCTCCGGCGAAGGACGGCATAAGGCTGCCTTCGAAGAATAACCGGCCGTTTTGCCGGTCGCCGTTCGGATTCCACCTGCCACTATCCGGACAGTGCGTTCCAGTGTAGGCGGTGACGGTCCGGGACGGGCGGCAGCGCCGGGCGTTTATTTGCAGGGTTGACATCATTGTGGCTCCTGGTTGCTGGGCGGTTGTTAGTCGCGGAAGGAGATGAGCACCTTGCCGGACTGTGTAGGGTCCTTGGCGAGATTGAAGGCCTCCAGCGCCTGGGTGGAGGGAAATTCGTGGGTCACTACCGGCTCGACGTACAGTGATCCGTCCGCCAGGGCGGCGAGGACGCTGTCGATCTCGTCGTTGAAGCGGAATGAGCCCACCAGTTCCAATTCCCGGGTGATTGCCAGCGAGATGGGGACGGGCTGGTCGCCGGTGGGAAGCAGGCCCACCATGACGACCCTCCCGCCACGCATGGCGCCGCGCAACGCTGAAGCGAGGCCACGGTGGTTGCCGGAGGATTCCAGGACGACGTCGGCCTCAACGGAGGCGATGGCCTCGGAGTCCGTGGCCAGAATGGTGTCAGTGGCGCCCACTGCCCTGGCGATCTTCAACGGCGCTTCATGCATGTCGACGGCGATGATTTCCGTGGCGCCCGCACGCTTTGCCACGGCCACGATCAGGCTGCCGATGGGGCCGCTCCCAATCACAAGGACACGCTTGCCGCGCAGGTTCCCGGCCTGGGCGACGGCGTGCCAGGCGACGCTGGCGGGTTCGGTCAGGGCGGCGGCGCGCAGGTCCAGCCCAGCGGGCAACGGGCGGAGCATCCTGGCAGGCAGCACCGAATAGCGGCTGAACGCGCCCTGCGTATGGGGAAAGCGGGCCGCGCTGCCCAGGTACGTGCATCCGGGCGAAAGGTTGGGCCGGTCCTCGGGGTATTTTGCCGGACCGGGCCCGGGGGTAGCGGGGTGAACGGCCACGTTGGTTCCGACGGCGGGTCCGGTCCCGTCCGCCGCTGCCTGCACCACAGTGCCCACTACTTCGTGGCCGAGCACCAGTGGAGCGCGAAGGATGGATTCACCGGCGGCGCCGTGCAGCCAGTAGTGCAGGTCGGAACCGCAGATGCCGCCATAGGCGATGTCCACCACGGCCTCGTGGGGTTCGGGTGGCGCGTGCTCGATGGTTTCGATCCGCAGGTCGCCGACGCCGTGGACCACCACGGCGGGGCCGGTCACGGTTTTTGTTGCTGTTGTTGTCATGTCAGACCACCGTTGTCATTCCGCCGTCGATGAAAATTGTTTGTCCATTGACATAGTTGGAGGCGTCCGAAGCCAGCCAGGTCACCGGGCCGGAGAGGTCATCCACGGTTCCCCAGCGGCCTGCCGGGGTCCGCCCGAGGATCCAGGAGTTGAAGGCTTCATCGTCAACGAGGACCTGGGTCATCTCGGTGTGGATGTAGCCCGGGGCGATGCCGTTGATCTGCAGCCCGTGGGATGCCCATTCAGCGGTCATCGCGCGGGTGAGGTTCCGCAGCCCGCCCTTGGCGGCGGTGTAGGCCCCGATAGTGGGCCGGGCAAGGTCCGACTGGACGGAGCCGATGTTGATAATCTTGCCCCGATTGCGGTCCAGCATACGGCGGGCGGCCTCCCGACCCACCAGGAATGCGCTCGTGAGGTCGGTAGCGAGCACCCTGTTCCAGTCCGCAAGCTCCAGTTCCAGCAGCGGTACGCGGTGCTGGATGCCGGCGTTATTGACGAGGATGTCCAGAGGCCCGAATGCATCTTCCGCTTCGGCGACGCCCGCGGCCACAGCTTCTTCCGAGGTGATGTCGAAGGAAACGGCGCCTACCTTGTCCCCGCCGAAGTCTGCCGACAGCTCCTTGCGGGTAGCTTCCAGGCGGGCAGGGTCAAGGCCATGAAGTACAACGGCCGCACCCGCCTTCGCAAGGCCGTTCGCCAATGATTTCCCGATGCCCCTGCTTGATCCGGTGATCAGGGCTGTCCGCCCGGTCAGATCGAAGGGTGAGGGGTGGTCCATGGAAGTGCCTCTTCTCGACGTTCACTGCGGGGCTCGGGCGTGCTGTACGCCACGTTTACGAGCCTACGATTGTGGAACCAGAGAGTCAAGAATAATTTCTCATTTGCGATAGGTTTATTATTTCGGTCCCGCTGCTCCGCGAAAGGGCATATGGGTGTGCGGACCGGGACGATCTCACCATGATTAGCCGAAGCAGGGGAGACCCTTCCCGTTCGCGGTTGGTGCGAGACCGGGCCTGCGAGTCGGCAGGACCCCCCGGCCGGGCGTCCTGCCGGGCTGGACCACCCTTGCCCCGCGGTCAAGATTTCCTAATGGGCGGCCCAGCGCGCTCTAGTCCTCGAGGTCCTTGACAATCTCCTGAAGGGTCCCGATGAAGGATGAGATGTCGTCGTCGGTCATCGGGAGTGACAAGGAGAACTCTCCGCGATGAACGGGGAAGAACCCGCGGTTCGCTAGCTCAAGCGAGCAAATCTGGGTCTTTTCTCCGTCGATGTTGCGCCAGTAGTCCCGGTGAGTCATCACGCTAAGATCGGCAGATTTCATGTAGGCGTAGGCAAGATGGGAAAAGCCCTTTCCGTACACCTTGAAAGAACTGTTCCGCGCGGCGCTCCATTCATTCATCTCCGACATGATGCGTCCAGCTTGGGTGTTGAGCTTGTCGAAGGCTGCCTGGTCCATTGTCCTCATGCATGCAGCGCCTGCGATGAGGGCAAGTCTGTGTCCGTGATGGGTGCCGGAAATTGTCACCTGCCCTGTTTCCAGGACGTTCATGACTTCCGCGGACCCTCCCAGTGCGCCGAGCGGGAGCCCGCCGCCGATGATCTTTCCCATAACAGTGAGGTCCGGTGTCACGCCGTAGATGCCCTGCAGGCCGTGGTAACCGGCGCGAAGGGTGATGGTTTCGTCGAAGATCAGGACGATCCCTAGTTCTTTGGTCAGGGAGCGGAGTTCCTCAACGAACGCCTGGTCCAATGTGACCAGGCCGCCAGCTCCGCTTTCGAGTTCAAGGATGAGGCAGGCGATGGAGTCCGCATTGGCTCGAAGGATTCGTTCACATCCTGCACGGTCGTTTTGGGAAAGCATGACAACGTTTTCCACGTCCTCGACGGGGATACCGCCGCTGTCCGGCATGGCCCTCGGGTCGGCATCCGTACCGCCTTCCGCGGGAGTGGGGTGGGAGGAGATGTGGAGGAGATCGCTGAAACCGTGGTAACCGCCCTCAAACTTGGCAATTTTTGTTTTTCCTGTGTAGGCCCGGGCGACACGAACGGCGCTCATGCACGATTCAGTGGCGGAGCAGGAGAATCGGACCTTCTCGACCGAGGGGATGCGGTCGATGAGGATCTGCGCGAGTTCAGCTTCTGCAGTGCTCGGGTTACCAAAGGAAACGCCAGACGGAATTGCATCCAGCAGCGCAGAAGTGATCGCAGGGTGATTGTGCCCCAGGACGTTGACCGTGAAGTTGTTGTTGAGGTCGAGCATTCGGTGCCCATCAACGGTTTCAAAGTAGGCGCCGTCCCCCTTGTCTGCGAACACGGCGTGGGGTCCGAAGTTGAAAGAAACCCTGCTGTATCCGCCAGGTATCAGCTTTTTACCTTTTCGGCTCAACGCTGCGGACTCCGCGAACTTCGCTGTGAATGCCTGGACGCTCACGTCAATGGACAACCTGCTCATTGCTACTCCATCTCATGGTTGCCGACCGGATAACGCTCTTCGGAGAGCTGATCAGCGCTGGATTCTCCGCCCTATACTCAGATTGACGGATCTATTCATCGTCGAATCGCTGCCCTTTATGTGCAATGCACAGTCCGCGATCGGCCTATCGCTAATTACGATTGCATTTGCCCAAGGTGGTCCCCGATCTGGATCATGAAGGGATTTTCGGAGTAAACGCCTGGCTCTAGTCGGGGCGCGCGACGAGAGCAACCTTCGTTGCCGCAATAGATCAGGCGGGTTTCTGGACGGCGGATCCCAAACTTGGAGCTTATCTGTGAAGCCACAGCCAGGCCTGCCAGTTATGTTCGCCTGCCTCAAAGGGGCGTCTGCAAGGCGGTCAGCTCGCCTGGTTCGAACTTGTCAACCAACGATCGTTCGGCAAACGGGACACGGCACCAGCAGGCATCGAGCATCCTCACGGCAACCCGATCCCGATCTGCGATCGGCCGATCTTGGAATAGGCGTTGTCCAGCGCATATGACGGGCATCATGCTTTTCTCATCCAACTAACGCAGGCTATGAGGTCCTGCCGGGCCCTCGCTGATACCAGACACGACGCGACGCCCCAGTTTTTCACAACACATAGATCGAGGGTTTGTATGGGCAACGTGCAGGAACTATTGATTCAGAACGCAATTGTCCGGACCGTCGATGATAGGGACTCTGTACACTCGGCAATCCTGCTTCGAGGAGGGCGTATCGTCGCTCTCGGCACGGATGCCGAGTTGCAAGCACTAAGCTCACGTCGCGCCGAGATCTTCGACGCGGGTCGGAGGACGGTGGTTCCTGGCTTCATCGATGCCCACAACCATTTGAGCGTTGCAGCGTTCGATCCCATCGCCGTTGACTGCTCCACCCCGCGGCTCGCCACTCTCGACGAAGTTTTGGCAGCCATTGAGTCCCACTGCAAGGAACTGCCTGGCGGACAGTGGGTCCGCGGCATCGGCTTCCATGCCTCCCAAATAAGGGAGCAGCGAAATCCCACCCGGTATGAACTGGACGAGGTTGCTCCTCACAACCCGTTCTTCCTGATCGAATCCAACTGCCACGCCGGCCATGCAAACAGCCTCGCTCTTGAGGCGGTCGGCATCGATGCCTGCACTCCTGATCCTTGGGGAGGAAACATCGAGCGGGACGCAAGTGGCGTCCCTAGCGGGACCTTGTTTGAGACCGCTTCCAACCTGTTGCACTCCGCTTCGTGGGAGGCCTATGCAGAACGGGACTGGGACCGCGCTGTTGACCTCTTGGAGGCGAAAGCCCGAGAATATCTGGCCGTTGGTCTGACGGGAGTGGGCGACGCCTGCGTTACTACTCGCGCGGCAGAACTTTACCGCCGTGCCGATGCTGCCAAGCAACTTCCCCTCACACTTCAACAACTCCACGGAGGAGACCACTTCTTCTCACAACAAGACCTTCGGCGATCTGACATCGTCGAACGGATCCACCAAAGCGACAGCCACATGCTGCGCGGCGGAACGATGAAGATCTTCATGGACCGTGCCTACCCGGACGGCCCCGGCCTCCATAAGATGCACGACGGATGCAGCAAACACGTGGGAACAAACTTCTACAACCCACGGGAGGTTCATGACCTTGCAGTGCAGGCCACCAAGCTGGGCATTAACCTCGCAATCCACGGGATGGGTAACTGCGCTGTCGATGCGGTTTGCGACGCATACGAAAGCGTCCGCAAACTAGTGGGCGACGATGCAGTCCTGCGCCTCGAACACGCCTTCATCGCCGAACCTGCACAGGCACCGCGGTTAGCCTCCCTCGGAATCGACCTGGTGGCGAATCCCGGACTCGCCTACAAAGATGGGCTCTTCTTTGACAGCTGGCGCGGCGAAAACCAGCAGCACCTCCGCGTCCTTCCGCTGCGTTCCATGATCGACGCCGGCGTACGGGTGAGCTTCGCTTCCGACCACCCCTGCGGCACCTACTCGCCCGCCGAAATCATGTGGAGCGCCGTCGCGCGCCGCCATCACAGTGGAGCCCTGGTTGACCCTGATGAGGCCGTCACCGCAGCGGAAGCCCTGCGCGCCTACACCATCAACCCCGCCCACGCCTCGGGGCGTGCCTCTGAAGAAGGCAGTCTGGAAGTCGGCAAGCGCGCAAACCTCGTAGTCCTGGACCGCGACCCTCTAACCGTCGAGACAAATGGCCTTCGCTCCATGAACGTTGACCGGACCTACGTAGACGGCCAGTTGGTGCATGAACGTAAAACAGCCGCCCCGCTGGCCGCGAAGTAATACCGACGACGCGCCGTACACTCCCCGCGCACCCTGGCAATCGAACTGCTCTCGGTATGTAGGCAACCAGTCACCCATTTGAGTTATGGCCCATTACGTAGCTAACCGCTAGTGGACTTTTGCCTCTGGCCGAGGCGCGAGACCTCAAGTATCTATCCATTCCGTCCTGCTCCCGAAAGGGAGCGTCCATTGATAAGGAGACGCCGATGTCTCAAGTTAATTCATCCCCTGCACCGCCAAAAAGTGAGGACCCGGGCTCAAGAGGCCGGACGGCACTCATTGTTGCTTTCTCTGCTCTCGCGGCCTTCCTGCTTTTGATGGCACCTGCGGTTGCTACCCAGTTGCAGCTTCAACTAGGGCTGCGCCCATCACAGACCGGCGATCTCTTCGCCGTGGAACTGGGCGCCACCAGCCTTGCCTCCCTTCCTGCTCTTTACTGGATCAAGAAGGCAAACCTGCGCAAAACTGCCCTCATTTTCGGCCTTATCTACACGGTCGGAAACGTGATCTCCATGTTCCTCACAACCTTTGAAACCTTGATAGCCGTGCGCAGTGTCACCGCTTTCGCCGGCGGCTCACTCATGGTCTTGACGATGTCTTTGGCAGCCCAGGCACGCGATCGCAACCGCGTGTTTGGCTGGTGGACGGTCGGGCAGATCGCCCTAGGCGCTGCGGGATTGGCCGTTCTTCCCCCACTGTTCACATCGTTTGGCATAGCACCCCTATATCTATCCATGGCCGCCTTGATGGCAATATCACTCCCCCTGGTACGGTTTCTCCCCCGTCATCCACTGACTCGTCCGGCGGAGGGTACGACAACAGGTCCTGCAACGAAGCCGAACATCATAAAGGTAGTTGCGGCCCTGGCAGCATGCCTGCTCTTCTACGTGGGCTTGATCTCTATCTGGACCTTTATGGGCGGCTTCGCCGCAGCAGCGGGAATCGCACCAGCAACGACCAGTCTGGTGCTTTCGATCGCCACGGTCATCGGAATCGTTGGGTCCTTTGCGGCCACAATGGTCGGCGGATCGATCAACCGCCGATTTGTCCTCCTGGGCGGATATCTGGCAATGGTGCTGGCCATTGCGCTGTTGTTGGGTGTCGACAATGCCCTGCGCTTTGGAGCTGCGGCTTTGATACTGAAGTTCGCCTGGCCGTGGACCCTGCCCTTTCTCATGTCAACGCTGGCGGATCTGGATCCACAGGGCAGGGCAACTAACCTGGCAAACTTGGCCATCGGCGGAGGCTTAGCCCTCGGTCCGCTCATCGCAGGTCGTGTAGTCGAAGCGACTGGAGGATTCGACTCCCTGGTATTCATTGGAGTACCGGCGGTCATCATCTCGCTCGTTCTCATTATTTTCTCCCAACCCACGGGACGTAAATTTTCTCCGGCTAAGGAAATTGGCCATTCGGAAACTACCCCGACCGCATCCCCGCGTTAGGAATGGTTTGTTTTCGAACCCACCAGACACGTTGGTCGATGCCCCCTGCTTAAGGTCGTCCTCGACCTCGGGCGTTAGTGTTTGAAGTCGGGTCAAGAACGTGTGGCTGTGGGAAACGGCCACAGTGACGGTCCGTGGCACGGACAGCGTTCAAGGCAATGCCTGAAATGCAGCAGCAGCCGCCGGACTCCGAGAATTCCGCGGCTGCTGCGGCATTTTCGGCGGCAGGGCGCCCCAATCGTTTCAGTCCGGTCTGGGCGTCCGGGGCGGGGCTTCCTCGACCGGGACGGCGCCAGGCACCACACTGAACGTTGTAATTGCCAGCCGCTTTCCTACTTGACGGAAGGCTTCTACGTGAAGGCGTCGCTCGCCCGTTCGAGTGGCCAGAGCGCTAGGGGAATACGTGCCATCGGTAATCTTCCGGTACACGACCCCGGGTGGCCTATGCAAGCGGGCTGCTGAACCGGGGAAGGTGTCTACGGCTCCCTGGAAAGCGATAGCGTTCAGGCTTTCGGGCACGCTGTTAACTGATGCGGCAATTCGACCGGGCCCACCGCGGAGATCATCAAATGACCAATATCCGCGCCATAGAGGTGGAGCCATTGGGGAGGCGACCACGAAAGCCTGGTCAACCAGATCTTCTGTTAGGACCTCATCGCGATCGGCCAGCTCATGCTCGCGCCCGAGACCGACGTAGCGCGGTTCAGCAAAGAGCTCAAGGACCTGCACCCGCGAGTCGGCGACGGGGGATCGAACGAAGGCCACGTCAACGTCTTCGTTGGCGAGGGCCTCGACCTGATCTGTCATTGTGAGTTCGCGAAATGACAGCTCAACGTCCGGCATGGCCTTGCGGAAAGCGTTGATGATCAGCGGCGTCAGCTCACCAGCGGACTCGTAAAACAAGCCTATCTTGAGTTGACTCTGCCCCATCGCATGGAGAGTCTTGGCTTCCTGGCTTGCTTCGGCCATTTGGGCAAGGATGTCCTGTGCGCGACGGACGAAGACTTCGCCGGCAGCGGTAATCGTTACCCGATTTGCTGACCGGTCGAACAGTTGGGCGCCGATCTGGCGCTCAAGCCGCGCGATCTGCGTGCTGAACGCGGACTGCGCGATATGCAAAGACTCCGCAGCGCGGCCGAAGTGAAGTGTTTCAGCCAGCCTGACCACATATTGAAGCTGCCGAATGTCCACTTTAACCTCCCTGCGGACCTCCTGATCGTAACTTGAGATCGGGCGATCGCTGTTTGTCCGTTGTCCGTCCATTGTGACGACCATCATGCTTGTTTCTACGCCCCTAACTAAGAGTAGGCGCAAGCGGAAGGCACGTACACGATGGCTATCCAGTCCCATGAGGCTACAGACCTCCTTCGGACGGCCCTCAAGCGTCTCATGCACCCCTGTATAGCGTCATCGCTCAACTAACCAGCGTCATTCCGACTGACGGCAATGGGCTGCCGGCCCATTGACGCGCCGGTTCGGCAGCAACACGCATAGGCGTTTCGCTGCGTACGTCGCGCGGGATCCAATACATGACCCTTGCCCCTGAAAGGTCACTCCATGTCTAACACCTCTACGGTCACAGCAGAGACGGCGGGCTCGCTGAAGCGCAACGCTGTCGGTGTGCCCGGTATCGTTTTCTTCGTTGTGGCTGCCGCCGCACCCTTGGCCGCCACGTTGGGGGCGTCCCCGGTTGCCTTCGCATCTCTCGGCGTGGGGGCGCCGGGTGCTTACATCATCGCTGGCATAGTGCTGATCCTCTTCGCGGTCGGATATGCCGCCATGAGCCGTTTTGTCACCAGCACGGCCGGCTTCGCGGCTTACCTTGAGTCAGGCTTCGGACGCATCGCCGGCTTCGTCGGCGCGGCCCTTGCCCTTCTGTCGTACACCTGCATGCTCATTGCCCTTTATGGGATCCTTGGTTTCTTCACGAGTGCCATCGTTGCCGATTTGACCGGCCTGCAGCTGGATTGGAAGATCTGGTCCCTGATCGCTTGGGCAGGGGTGGCAATACTGGGCTATCTGGAAATTAACCTCAGCGCCAAAGTCCTGGGTGTCCTCATGATCGGAGAGGTGCTCATTCTCGCCATCTTCGATGTAGTCGTGATCGCCCAAGGCGGGGCATCCGGTGTCAATGTTGACGCTTTCCAGCCCAGCAACGTCTTCTCAAGCGGCCTGGGCGTAGCCTTGCTGTTTGCGGCAAGTTGCTTCGTTGGTTTCGAGGCAACTGCGATCTATGGCGAAGAAGCCAAAGATCCCCGGCGGACCGTACCGCGTGCGACCTATGCAGCCGTAACATTGATCGCTGTCTTCTACGCGATCTCTACCTGGGCCATCAGCCTGGCACACGGCAGCGACGCAGTTCAAGCGGCCGCGGCGGACGATCCGGGCAACTTCGTCTTTACTGTCACCACCGAATACGTGGGCCACTGGGCCACGGTCCTGATGAATGTTCTCCTAGTGACCAGTTCTTTCGCGGTGCTGGTCGCGTTTCACAACACTCTTGCCCGGTATAGCTTTGCCCTGGGCCGTGCTGGTGCCCTACCACGCTCGCTGGGAAAGTCGCATCACCGCTGGCAGTCACCTCACCGTGCGAGCCTGGCGGTCACGATCGTTTCAATCACCGTTCTTGGTTCGTTCATGCTCGCCGGAGCCGACCCGTTCGCTGAGTTGTATGCGTGGCTCATAGGCGTCGGCACGCTCGGCATAGTGGTTATGCAGTGTGCAACCTCCTTCGCCGTGCTGGTCTTCTTCCTGCGGAGGAACCGGGCCGAACCCCGGCTGTGGAGCGGTGTCATCGCGCCTGTCCTCGGCGGACTTGGCCTGGCAGGAGCAGCATTCCTCGCCGTTACCAACTGGGACCTCCTGACCGGGGCAAAGGAGGGACTGCCGACACTTCTTCCGTGGCTGGTGGTTCTGGCTGTAGTGGCAGGTGTCCTCTGGGCCACCTTCTCCGAGATCCGATCCGTAACGAACGCCGGCCTCGTGCACGATGCTCCCGAAGCTAACGGGCAAGTAGACCAAGAACTCAACAACCAAGACATCACTTCTGAGTAGGACGACGCCATGACAATTACAGCACCAGAAATCACCACGCCCTTCGCGGGACAGAGCACCACACTGCAGTACATCGCCGGGCAGTGGCGCGAAGGACGTTCCGAAAAGGTCCTCACCGTCACCAACCCCTATGACGATGCCGTGCTTACCACGATCCGCCAGGCAAACCTGTCCGACCTCGACGAGGCGTACCGAACCGCCGGGGCGGCGCAGAAGGAATGGGCAGCGCGTACGGCAGGCGCACGCCAGCAGGTGATGACCCGAGCCGCCCAGATCCTGGAAGAACGCCGCGAAGAAATCGTGTCCTGGCTCATTAAGGAGTCCGGATCCACCGCTATCAAAGCCAATGTCGAAGTGACTCTCGCGGCTGCCATCACACGCGAAGCTGCCACGTTCCCGACCAGGGTTCACGGCCGGATTATGGAATCGAACACACCGGACAAGGAAGTAAGAGTCTACCGCCGGCCCATCGGCGTGGTGGGTGTCATCAGTCCGTGGAACTTCCCGCTGCACCTCTCTCAGCGCAGCGTCGCCCCTGCTCTGGCCCTCGGCAACGCCGTGGTGATCAAACCCGCCAGCGATACTCCGGTGACGGGCGGCCTGATTCTCGCAAGGGTCTTCGAAGAAGCGGGCCTGCCCGCGGGAGTCCTGAGCGTCGTCGTGGGCGCAGGATCAGAGATCGGCGACGACTTCGTCGCCCATGAAGTCCCAGGCCTCATCTCCTTCACCGGCTCCACCCCCGTTGGGCGGAACGTAGGTCGTATCGCCACCGGAGGAAAGCACCTTAAGCATGTAGCCCTGGAACTGGGCGGCAACAGCCCCTTCGTCGTCCTGGCAGACGCCGATCTCGACGCCGCCGTTGAGGCAGCCGTTACCGGCAAATTCCTCCATCAGGGTCAGATCTGCATGGCCATCAACCGGATCATTGTCGAGGCGCCGGTTTACGAGGACTTCCTGGCCCGCTTCGCTGCTGCAGCAACCGCGGTCCCCTACGGTGATCCTAAAGATCCCGGCACACTGGTAGGACCCGTGGTTAATAACAGCCAGCTTGAGGGGCTCAAAGCCAAGATTGCCACTGCCCGCAAGGAGGGTGCGCGCACACTGCTCGACGGTGACATTGAGGGCCGCCTCGTCCCCCCTCACGTTTTCGCAGACGTCACGGCCGACATGGAAATCGCACGGGAGGAAATTTTCGGCCCCCTGGTCGGCATCCTTAAAGCCAATAATGAAACCCACGCCCTCGAGTTGGCCAACGACAGCGAGTTCGGGCTCTCCTCGTCGGTTTTTACACAGGACCTGGACCGGGGCGTTCGGTTCAGCCTCGGCATCAAGGCCGGAATGACGTACGTGAATGAGATGCCCGTGCAGGATGAGGCACACATCGCTTTCGGAGGCGAACGTAACTCGGGTCTTGGAAGGTTCAACGGCGACTGGGCCATAGGGGAGTTCACCACTGATCACACCGTCGGTATCAAGCGCCTCTAGTGTCCGCCTTCATGGGGCGTCTGCGCCAAGACCGCAGGGACCTGCAAACAGGGCCGCTTGGAACTGCTCGGCTCAGTCTGCAGCACTGGCAGCAGCCCGCCTAACCATAGGGCGCTTTGACTAATGCACTGTCAAAATCTCCTCCGGGTCCAGCCTCTCGCGGGGCCCGGAGGGCGCTATTCAAACCACCCGGATGAGCAGCCGCAGCGCGAGTGGCGCTTACACCGAGAATTGCATCCAAGAATCAAGACAATTAGGAGTACTTGTGAGCCTGCTGGAATCGTCCCTCTGGGACGGAAAGATCTTTGTTAACGGGTGGACTGCCGGCGGCGGGGGAGTCCAGGACGTGCTGGAGCCTGCAACAGGAAATGTTCTTGGCCGCGTGGGTGTCGCCTCTGCCGCGGACGTGGCGGCGGCGGCCATGTCTGCGGCAGCGGCGCAAGTTGATTGGGCGAAAACCAAACCTGAAGAACGCGCAGCTGTCTTGCGCCGGGCGGGCGATCTATGGGAGCTCCATGCAGCCGAGATTCATGAGTGGATTGTGCGGGAAGGCGGCGGGATTCCGGCGAAAGCTGCCCTGGAAACACACATCGCGGCCAACGAATGCTGGGAAGCGGCGGCCTTGCCTTCGCACCCACACGGAGAGGTTCTGACGTCCAATGAGGACCGGTGGTCATTCGCGCGGCGCCGGCCCGCAGGCGTCGTGAGCGTAATCGCGCCATATAACTTTCCGCTGATCCTGTCGATCCGGTCGGTCGGGCCCGCTCTGGCCCTTGGCAACGCGGTGCTGCTTAAGCCGGATCCCCGTACCGCGGTAAGCGGTGGTGTTACTTTGATGCGCATCTTCGAAGAGGCTGGACTGCCGACAGGACTCCTTCAGCTGCTACCGGGCGGCGGAGACATCGGCGCCGCTGTCGTCGAAGCACCTGAAGTGCGGATTGTGTCGTTTACCGGGTCGACAGCTGCCGGCCGGAAAGTCGGCGAAGCGGCGGCCCGTCTCCTGAAGCGCGCTCATCTGGAACTTGGCGGAAACAACGCTCTCGTTGTGCTTCCCGGAGCAGACCTTGACGCTGCGGCATCAGCCGGCGCCTTCGGCTCATTTATGCATCAGGGTCAGATCTGCATGGCAACCGGGCGTCACTTCGTGCATGAGTCGCTGTACGAGGCATATGTTGAACGGCTGACTGCAAAAGCACAGGGCATAGCGGTGGGCGATCCTACGTCCGGTGCCGTGGCCCTGGGACCCATCATTGACGAACGGCAGCTGGCCAGCATTCACGGCATCGTGGAAGAGTCCGTCAAAAGAGGGGCGACGGTGGCCGTGGGAGGCACTTTTGAGGGCCTGTTCTACCGCCCCACAGTCATCGTGGACCTGGAGTTGGAGAACCCTGCATTCGCCAAGGAGATTTTCGGCCCGGTAGCCCCTGTCGTATCGTACTCGACGGAGGATGAAGTAGTGGACATGGTAAACGCGAACGACTACGGGCTCTCAGTAGGCATCCTCGGCGAGGTGGGACGAGCGATGAAGATCGCCGACCGGATCAACTCCGGCAAGATCCACATCAATGAGCAGACCGTTTCCGATGAGGCGAATGCCCCTTTCGGAGGCGTCGGCTCATCCGGTACCGGATCACGCTTCGGCGGAGCCGCCGCGAACCTCGAAGCCTTTACGGAGATCCAGTGGCTCACGGTCCGTCCGGAGATCGCACCCTACCCCTTTTAATCGTCTGATCGGCCTCATCAAGGTCGGGTGCTGCGCCCTTTCAATGCACGGACAGGCCGATTGTTGGGTTGTTGCCTGTTTACACCAAATGCTGCCGTGGAGGCCAAGAGACGGTTTCCGCGGCAGCAGTGCAGGTGCCCCCGCTCGTCAAGTTCCCAAGTAACATGGACCGTTCCGGCCTATTTTCACCATCGAGTCAGGGCGACGGTATCCGATAATGCCTTTCGATAAGCTAGCGGACGATGCTGCTACCGATACATGGGGCATGGGAGGGCACCGCGACCGTTCGTTCACCTGCGGGGGCCGCTGCTCTGCTTCCACAAGGCGAGGGGCGGACTCCGGGCCCAGGGGAGAGGGCAGGCCAGCCAGTGCTGGCCGGTTACCGTTTCCCGGAGTCTGAGGTCACATTCCTGAGCTGCTCAGTCCGCTCGGCGGACGAAATCCAGGACTTCGACCGTGGCCAGGTTCTTCTTCCCACGACGGAGCAATATGTACTGCCCATGCAGGAGTTCATCCTCGGGAATCGTTGCTTCGGGGTCGAGTACCTTTTCGTTGTTGACGTAAACCCCACCTTCGCTCACGGTCCGGCGGGCCGCCGACTTGGAATCCGCTAGACCGGAGGCAACCATAAGGTCCACAATTCCCAGCTCGTTCATCTGGACGGTGGCGGAGGGTAGTTCGGCTGTAGCCGCCTGAAGGGTCGGCTTGTCGAGGGCAGCTAAGTCACCATTGCCAAAGAGCGCAGCTGAAGCGGCGATGACTCTTTCCGTGGCTTCCACCCCATGGACCAGGGATGTCACCTCGTAGGCAAGCTTCCGCTGGCCCTCACGGGCGAAGGGGCGCTCGGCAACAGCGGTGGCGATATCCTCAATCTCGGCCTGGGTGAGGAAGGTGAAGACCTTGAGACGGTTCACGACGTCGGTGTCTGCGGTGTTGAGCCAGAACTGGTAGAAGGCGTACGGGCTGCACATTCTGCTGTCGAGCCACACGGCATTGCCTTCGCTCTTGCCGAACTTGGTGCCGTCGGTGTTGGTGATCAGGGGCGTTCCGAGGGCGTGGACGCTCTTGCCTTCCACCTTGCGGATCAGGTCGGTTCCGCTCGTCAGGTTGCCCCACTGGTCGGACCCACCGGTTTGCAGCATGCAACCAAAATCGCGGTATAGCTGCAGGTAGTCCATGCCCTGAAGGATTTGATAGCTGAACTCGGTGTAGCTGATGCCTTCGTCCGAATTTAGCCGGGATGCCACTGTTTCCTTTCGCAGCATGGTGCCAACCCGGAAGTGCTTGCCCACGACCCGCAAGAAGTCGATGGCGGTCAGTGGCGCCGTCCAGTCAAGGTTGTTCACCATCCGGGCGGCGTTACTGCCCTCGAAACTGAGGAACCGGCTCACCTGTGCCTGAAGGGAACCCACCCACTCAGCTACCGTGTCCTTGGTGTTCAAGGTGCGTTCCGCGTTCGGACGCGGGTCGCCAATCATGCCGGTCGAGCCGCCCACCAGTCCCAATGGCCTGTGTCCTGCAAGCTGAAGCCGCCGCATGACGAGTAGCTGGACCAGGTTGCCCAGGTGCAGGCTCGGCGCGGTGGGATCAAAGCCGCAATAGTACGTGATCGGTGCACCGGCGAGGAGCTTTTCCAGCTCTGCCTCGTCAGTGGAGACGTGGACCAGGCCACGCCACTTCAGTTCCTGCCAGATGTTGGCAAACGTGGGGTCGTTGTCTTGGTATCCAAAGTTGGCCAATGATGGACCCTTTCATTGAAAGCTGAATCGGAAGCACTGACGATCATTTATGGCACCCTTGCATCTCCCGATGAATGGGAGGTGGGGACTCAGGTCCCGGAGCTGACAGATGCGTGTCGAGCGGTAAACGGGCTGATGCTGTTCACCCGTGCATACACCTCACGCACGCCTCCATGGCACCAATGGATTCGGTTGCAGGTCGGCCGCTAAATCGGGACGGCAATCCGACAAAGGGGCAGGTTAAACGGCGCAGGGCGCTTCTTAGCTCATGCCGGGGCTCTGATGGGTAAGGGCCCATGTGCTGGGGTCTCCCGAAGCAGCGGGGAATACGGCGCCCTCCGAGATATAGCGAATGCGGCCCTGAGGATCCTGCCAGTAACCTGATACGGGGCAATGAGCACCGGTTTTCTGGATTGCTGAGCTTGCGCCGTGATTGCGGGTTCTCTTGCTTACGACGATGCTGATTCTTTTCATAATAGGTTCTCTCGGAGTCGTGGGCGGTAGGTGTGTAAACAGGCGACGTCCGCGATGACAAGCCTGCTGCTCTGCACCTTTCAAATTGGGGGTACTTTCATCCTCAATGTGTTGCTATCAGCCCGCAATGACCGTTCCGCGATCGCCCAATCGCCGTATGCGATAAGAGCTCACGCCGGGACTGGCAGCCAAAATCAGCCCGACCCAAGGACGTCTCGAGGTGCGAAGCAACAGCCGGTCCGGAGCCACGACAAACCAGTACTGAGTCGGTCCGTGTAAATAGTCGCCGCCCCCGCCACTGTCGAGGTGGAGCCAAAGGACTAGACCGTCTTCGGTCACGGTATCAACTCGACCGGATAGTTCAGGTGTGTCATTCTGGACGAGGAAAACCTGTTCTCGTCGGGGACAACATTGCCAGTCCCGAATGTAGTCTGCGTTTTCGGCCGGCAAGAAGGTTTGATGAAGCCCATCCGTCTTACGCCATTCGGCAGCCAACCCTCTGACTGATGAGCAAGTTGTACAAAAATCCATAAGTCTGCGAAGCGAAGCAGCTCGGCGAGGTGTGGCCTGGAGGTGTCCCTGCCCGAGGCTTTATCCGTGAAGACAAGGTCAAGAACGAGGCCGTCGAGCTGGCGCTTCTCGTTCTGCTCCAGCGTGCTTATCCGTACGTACCCGATCCGCTGTCCGCCCACCGTAACCTCCAACCCGAGTGCCTGTGAGGTTGAGTTCCAGGCTCGTACTACAAACAAGTCAAGACCTCACTGCGGCGCTGTCAGATTCAGGTGTACTTCAAGGAGACTAAAGCCTTACCGGGGAAAAGTGACCGAGGCTTTGAGGGGACGAGTTGCTCCCTTCTCAAATGCCAGAAGGGAAGAAACAGGAGACGCGTCTCGTCAAAGAGCTCGCTAATCAACTGTGCGGAGCCCCACGGTTGGAGCGGGACATTAGTTATGAGAATGTATGTGGCTCCATGGCCGCTCGGCCTACTGACCGGCTCTGTCGATGCTTCGTTCAATCTTTGGCAACCAAAGGCTGGACTGTGTGTTCGGCCCATCTCCAGACTTGATGCCCTCTGTTGAAGTTTCCCCGGAACATTCCGAAAGACACCGTCTCGGTGCTTCTGGTAGCCGTTGGCCATAGTTGATACATCGCGGTCTTGGACGGTGAGGTTGGTTGTGGTCAAGAGGGCTGGCTGGTTCCAAGGGGATAAGCGTTTGATCATGTCATTTGCCTCCGATGGTGCGCTGTCCGTCCGGGGTCCGTGAATGCCATGCGGACAGATTGCATCAGGGATGTGAGCGTGGCTGGGTCATTGGTGCTACGGCAAGGGCGAATGCGGCGAGTCTGTTCTCGACGTAGTGGCGCAGGACAGAAAGCTCGGAATTGAACTCCATATCCTCAAGGTAGACATGGGGGTTAGGGTCCCTGGTCAGCCAAGGGACCACATCCTGCCCGCCCACGACGAGGCGAGCGGGGATGGCGTGCATGTTGTCCTTAGTGCTGGATTGTCAGAACCAGAGTCAGCGAGATGATCCCTGCAGCTACGGTCGAGGCGCCAAGGGCGGCCGGAAGGCGACCGTCCGCAGCGCCGGCAGGTGACCCGTCTCTGGTTGTAAGGGTTTGATGGTGCCGGAGGTATCGGCGCCGGACGACGAGCAGTAAGAGGGTTGCCTCGAGAACCCCGCCGACACCAAGCAGCAGTGACAGTGGCCCGAAGATGGGCGGCAGGATCTTCATCGCGGCGAGGGAGCCTGCGAGCAATGCGAGACAGGTCCGTTGCCAGGCCAAACCTGTGCGCTCTGGCTGGAGGCCTTGATCGAAGAGAACGGTCATTTCAGCAGGATTCCGATCAGAATCAGGGTAGCGACCGAGGATAGCAGAATTGTCAGGGGGAGCGAGAGGGGTGCCGGGGGAAGGGGTGAACTCCTGCGGAGCGCGCGTTCTGTTCTCGCCCATCCGGCCCAGGCCTGGAGCGCGGATATGATGCCGGCGAGGATGAGCAGGGTTGACGCGGCGAGCCGGTACCCGGGATGGATGCCGAGGCCGAGTGCTTCGAGGGCGACGCCGCCGGCGATGAGTGCCAGGGCGGTGCGGATCCATGCCAGGAAGGTGCGTTCGTTGGCGAGGCTGAAGCGGGCATCCGGTTCGTCTCCCTGGCTAAAAACCGTTGTGGGGAAGCGCTTGAGCTCAGCCATTGGTTTCGTCTTCGCCAGCTTTATTTGCGCCGAACATCGTGTTGGCGTGCTCCGTCCATTCATCGATTCGAATCCGCACTGCCGTGCGCGGGTTGCGGATCGCGTAGGGGCCGCCGAAGTAGTGCGTTGTCATGCCGTCGATGATCTCGAGGTCCTTGTCGTCGAAGAAGTCAACAGCGGTTCCCAGAACGGTGACGGCTTCGGTCCAGTCATCATTCTTGAGGACTGTCAGGGACATACGGGGGTCCTCGCGCAGGTGTTGGAGCCTGCCGCCGCGGGAATTACCCGAAGCGATGCTTAGCAGGATGTGCTCCGCGTCTTCAGCGAGATAGACGATTTGAACGCTGACGGGGCGCCCGTCGTAGGTGACGGTGGACATGACTGCAGGGTTGGGTTGGGAGATGAAGTCATACAGGTGCTGGGGGAGTGCGGGCATCAGGGCGAGCCTTTCGAGGAGAGAAATGGGTACGTAAGACTGCCCGGCGCTCTTGGCTGGTGCGCGTGCCGGGGGACTGGCCCTGTAGTCGGGCGGCTACTGCTGGGGGCTTGCCCAGGCAGAACGAAGCTGGTCGAGGTACACCCGGAGCTCTGCGACCATTGACATGCTGTTAGGTTCGGCCACCCATTGCTGCTGAAGCCCGTCAAGCACGGCGATGGTGTTGCGGACGATCGCGTCGGCGGGGGCATCCGGAAGGATTTCGCCTGTTCTCTTGCCATCTTCGATTGCTTGGGTGAGCCATTCGCGGGTGCTGCGGTAGTGATCGAGGATCCACTGGTTTGCCGGGTGGTTAGCTTCGGTTGCTTCTGCCGAGATGCGGACGAACAGCCCGATCCATTCGGGTCGCGTGGAGTTACGGGCGACGAGGGCTAGGAGTGAGTCGAATGCGGCCCATCCCAAAGGCGCGGCCCCTTCACCGAAGAGGAATTCGCTGTCTTCCTTTTCGCGCTGTTCGAGCACGGCAGTCAGCAGGGCGGTTTTGTTGGGAAAGTGGTGGAGAAGACCTGACTGGGACAGTCCGGTCCGGAGAGCTACTTCGGCGATTGAGGACTTGTTATAGCCGCTGGTGGAGAACAGTTCGATAGCTGCCTGGATGGCCTTGGCCCTTGCGACGTCTCCAGCTTTTTCGGTGCGGTTCCGCTCGCGTTCTATGCGGTAGCCGGGTGGGTAAGACATGTCTTAGGACTCCTGTCCATTTTCGAGCGGAACCGTGATTCGGGGATCGCCGAGGCCACGTGCAATCACGATTGATCCACCGGAGAGTGGCAGCCATCCGTGTTCTTCCACGTCCCAAGTCCGCTGGGTTCGGAGATCGCACTCAACCTGAACAGTAGTGCTTTGCCCCGGATTGAGGGAAACCTGCGCCCACCCAATAAGTCGTGCAGGTTGGTTCTCGTCGGCGGGAGCGCGGTAGACCTGTATAGTCTCCATGCTGGCCCGCCGGCCGGTGTTGGTCAGGGCCACGGTGACGGTTTTAACGCCTGTCCTGTCCTGGTGGGTGATGTGCGCGGAGGTGTAGTCCCAGGTGGTGTAGCCGAGGCCGTGGCCGAACCAGAACAGGGGCTGTGTCCCGTGCTGGTGCCAGCCGCGGTAGCCTACACGCGGCCCTTCCACGTACTCGAGGCGGCCGTCGGTGGGCGTGGTTTCCCAGGCGGGCCCTTCTCCGTCGCGGGCGGGGAAGGTGGTTACGAGTCGCCCGGATGGCTCGATCTCGCCTGTTAGCGCCGCAGCGACTGCATCTCCCGCTTCCTGTCCGGGAAGTCCGACGAAGACTACGGCGTCGACATTACTGAGCCAAGGCATGAGGACGGGCGTGGCGGCGTTTACAACGACGACGGTTCTTTTCGCGACGGCGGCGACGGCGGCGACGAGGGCGTCCTGGTCGCCAGGCAATGCCAGTGTCTTCTTGTCCTGGCCTTCGGTTTCCTGTTCCTGGGTGTTGCCGACGACGACGATGGCGGTGTCGGCCGATGCTGCTGCTGTCACAGCCTCCCGGATGGCTGCGGCGGCGGTACGGGCGGCCGGTGTGACGACGAGGCCAATGATCCTCATTTCGAAGTGGGGTCCGGTGGTGGCGGTGATCCTGGCACCGCATTCCAACGTCACCACAGACACATGGCTCTTGGGGCGGTGAAGGCCTCCGCCGGGACCATCGTGCGGGGTTACGGTGAATGCCTCGTGGTGACCGGGTGCTGTCACGGTCCATTGGCCGGGGCCGATGACCCCCACCCGCATCCTTTCCGGTGACGGCATGGCGACGTCGGCGGAAAGTTCGATTCGGGCGGCATTGGCGAGCCACCCGTCCTCTGCGACCTCGAGTTCGGCGACGTCAACGTGTCGGGACTCGATGAGTTCGCCCTGCGCGTCCAGGGCGCGGACCCTCATGCCGGGCGTGCCTGTTTCGGGGTCGCGCACAATCGACGCTGGCGCGGCGATCATCCTCGTCCGGGTTTCGACCCCGTCGACGATGGTGGTGCCGGGCCCGAGCGCGGAGGCGAGACCGTCGGCGATGCTCACAATGTGGGGCGGCCGAACGCGGGCCGAGCCGCCGCCTTGGGCGACGGTGTCAGTGGCGTGGCGCCCGATGATGGCGACGGTCCCTTTTTCTGTGGTGATCGGGAGCGTGGCGTCGTTGTTCTTGAGCACGGTCATGCCTTGGGCGGCGATCCTGCGAAGCTGTTCGCGGCGCACGGTGCTGCCCGGGTGCGGAATGTCTGTGGGCCAGGTGCGGTGCCTCCCGAAGGCGCCGACCCGCGCGGCAAGAAGCAGGAGTCGGCGGACATGGTCGTCAATGGTTTTTTCAGAGACATCGCCGAAACGGACGGCTTTTTCGAGAGTCGAGCTCCAGGCCGTGTCAGGTCCAGGCATCACCAGGTCCAGGCCTGCGTTGGCGCTCTCTGATGCTCGCTTTGTAGCGAACCAGTCGGACATGACAAGCCCGTCGAAGCCCCAATCTTGCTTGAGGATGCCATTGATGAGCTCGTCGTGCTCAGTGGCGGTGACGCCATTGACGCTGTTATAGGAGGCCATGATGGTCCACGGACGGGCGTCTTGCTCCACGATTTCGAACGGCAGCAGGTAAAGCTCGCGGAGGGTCCGTTCGTTGACGACGCAGTCAACGGTGGTGCGCTGCGTTTCGGATTCATTGGCGAGGAAATGCTTCGGGGACGCGCCGATTCCCCTGCTCTGCAGCGACCTGACATACGCCGCCGCGAGAACTCCCGTCAGGTACGGGTCCTCGCTGAAGCACTCAAAAAGCCGTCCGCCCAGGGGAGTGCGGTGAAGATTGATCGTTGGGCCCAGAACTATGTGGGTGCGTTGGTCCATAGCTTCATCGGCCAGGAGAGCGCCGACCTCGTCGAGTACGGCAGAGCTCCAGGTCTGTGCAAGGAGTGTGGCATTCGGCAGCAGGCAGCTCTCCCGGCCGCCGACAACTTCTTCTCCACGCACACCAGTGGGACCGTCAGACATGACGATCTCATCGAGCCCGATGGAGGATTCCGGCCACAGACCAAACATCTTCGCTCCCGACAGGTGCCGGATTTTGGACGCCAAATCCAAGGAACGGATCGCGTCCTCGATGAGAACGAGAACCTCGTCGTCCGTCCCTTCGACTCGCCCGGCAGGCACCATGTGGGGAAACTCAGCTGCATGAACGGTCATCGCAAGACTCCTTCGTCATAAGTAGCTGTTCAGCAGACGGGAGATGTACCCGTCCTTGTGCGTTGGCTCACAGCATACCACGACCGACCGTGTACTCGGTCGGTCAATAATTGAGCTATGAAGAGCGGTGATGTAACGATTTGATAACCCGACCGTGCACTCGGTCGGCTTGAGCTATTGTGGTTCCTATCACACGGGCCGGCACGGCTCGATTCCCTCCCTTTTCAAGAAAGCAATGAGACCCATGGTTGTGTCTGATTCTGCTGCAGCACCTGAAGCGCCTAAGGCTTGGTCCGCTGCCCCAGCCCCCGTCCACAAGGCAAAAGCACGCGTCATCGCCACGATGGTGCTCGCCCGGCTGGGGCTGATGATCGCCCTCTCCGTTCCCATCGTCGCTGGCATGACACTCAAGATTCAGTCCCTAGTTTCCGCATCAGACGTTCCCGCGACGCTTGGCACCGTGATTTCAATGGGGGCATTTGCAGCGCTCCTCTTCGATCCGGTTTTTGGCCGCCTCAGTGACCGCACCATTGGTCGCTTCGGACGGCGGCGACCCTGGCTGGTTGCCGGCGCGCTGGGACTCCTGGCGTGTCTGGCAATCATTGCGACGGCCCCGAACACTGTGATCTTGGGCATCGGCTGGTTCTTCGCGCAGGCCCTTGGCAACGCGGCGGTCGCCGCACATACCGCAACCCTGGCAGACCAGGTACCCCAGTGGCAGCGCGGCAAGGTCAGCGGCATGATCGGCATTGCTTCCCAGGCAGCCTCCCTCGGCGCAGCGTACTCGGCAAGCTTTTTCGGGCAAAATATGCTTCTGCTCTTTCTGATCCCCGGTCTTCTCTCGCTGGTGCTGGTGCTCGTCTTTGCCTTCATGCTGCCGGACCAGCCGATCCAGCGCAGGCCCGCCTCAGAAGGCGGCACACGAACCGCGCTGAAAACTTTTTGGGTCAACCCCCGCAAAAACCCCGACTTCGCATTCGCCTGGGTCTCCCGCTTCCTCGTGGTCCTGGCAATGTTCATGTTCGTCACGTTCCGACTTCTTTATCTGCAGCAGGACCTCGGTCTCTCCAAACAAGATGCGGCCGGAGCGCTGGCGACCGGCGTCCTCATTTACACGCTCGCTCTGGTTACAGCCGGCCAAATTGCCGGGTGGATATCCGACCGGCTGGGACGGCGGAAAGTTTTCATCTGGACCTCGGCAATAATCTTCGGAATCGGCACGTGGATGCTGACCTTGGCCAACTCCACGAGCGCCTTCTACTGGGCAGAACTCGTCATCGGCGTCGGCTTCGGTATCTACATCGCCGTTGACCTCGCCCTCGTCATCGACGTCCTACCGAACCCTGAAGACACAGCGAAGGATCTCGGCGTCTTCAACATCGCCATGACAGGACCGCAGACACTCGCTCCAGCAGTCTCAGCAGCCCTGGTGACCATAGGGGGAGGCCACTACGACCTCCTGCTCGCGGTAGCGGCAGGAACCGCCCTACTGGGCGCGCTAACGATCATTCCCGTGAAAAAAGTGCGGTGACTTAACCGTTTTGACCCATCCGCGCGCTGCCCACGCTACCGACGTCAGGAAAACTCCGGACAGCAACCAGCCGGGACCAAATCCCATGACATGTTCAACAGTGACATCGCGCGTTTACACGAGCTGCATTCAATCCCTAACGTCGTCGAGTGCAAAAAATCCACCCTCATGACTCCCTTGGTGTCCGACCCCGGCGAACGCTGGGTCTACGGCATCAACACCGACTGGGTAGGACAACTGATTGAGCGGATAACGCACTCGTCGCTTGACGAGTACCTTCGAGAACAACTCCTGGATCCGCTGGGCATGCACGACACCGGGTTCATCCTCACCGATTCACAACGGAACAAACTGATGGGGATGCACGCTAGGACGCCCGACGGGTCCTTGGTCGAGATGCCGTTTGAAGTACCGCAACAGCCCGATTTTTTTATGGGCGGCGGCGGCCTCTACGGCACCGGCACCGACTATATCCGGTTCCAACAGATGATTCTCCGCCAAGGACGCACCCCTGACGGCCAGCAGATCCTCCGACCCGAGACAGTGGCGGAAATGATCCGCAATCAGACAGGAGACCTGCCAGTAACACCCTTGGAGCAGGGAGTACCCGCCTACACGAACAAGGCGGAGTTCCTGCCCGGAACCCCGAAGCGTTGGAGCCTGGCTTTCATGATCAATATCACTGCAGCACCCACGGGACGGAGCGCCGGCAGTCTCGCCTGGGCAGGACTGGGTAATTCCTACTTCTGGATCGACCCCACTAAAAACGTCGCTGGGCTTCTGGTGGCACAAGTGATCCCCTTTGCTGACAGCGCGCTGATGCGTCTCTTCCGGGACTTCGAGGCCGGAGTCTACGACGGGTTGCCGTGGTAGGCCGGATCCGACGCGTTGCAGGTGGCACCATGCAGATCACGCACCTCTACCGCTATCCAGTTAAGTCAATGGGTGGCGAGGCGTTGGACACTGCACGCGTCCAACGCAACGGTCTCATCGGCGACCGCCGCTTTGCGCTTTTAGACGTGAGCAGCGGCAAGATCGCCAGTGCAAAAAACCCCAGACTATGGGGATCGCTTCTCCGGTTCAGTGCGCGTTATTCCAGCGAGCCCGTATCGGGCCAGCCTCTGCCAGCAGCCGGTTCACTTTTCCCGACGGAACGATCCACCAGAGCGACGCGGAGGACATCGACGGGCAACTGAGTCGTGCAGTCGGCCGAGATGTACGACTTATCACGAAAGCGCCGCCAAATGCCTCATCCGATGTCAGATGGCGAGTGGTAAAAGGACAGGAGGCCAACGAGTGGACGCGCCAGCGAACAGTCCGGGTCGAGGGCGGCGAAGACCTCGTCGTGTTTGAACTTGCCGGTGCAGTTCCCAAAGTGAATGGCGAGGATTCCTTCCTTGACCTGGCTCCAATCCATCTCATCACGACCTCTAGCCTCCGAAAACTCGAGACTCTATCCCCAGGTGTTAGGTTCGACCACCGACGCTACCGCCCAACATAGTCATCGACTCGGTAGGAGCGGGCTTCGTCGAGCAGGAATGGGAAGACAGGACGACATGGATCGATGGCGTGGGGACGCGCGTGCTCCTCCCTACACCGCGTTGCGTCATGTCGACCCTGGCCCATCAAGGACTGCCAGTTGATCGCCGCACGCTCCGCTCAATCGCGAAAAACAACACATTGGAACTGCGGAAACTGCCAGGCCAATGGGCCTGTGCAGGGGTCTATGTCGCACCAATCGGAGAAGGCATGGTCCACGTGGGCGGTTCCATGTCGATCGCGACTGCCGCAAGCGACACGGTGGGCACTGAAAGCGTCATGCCGGCCTAACCCTGCCGCGCGCTGTTTGACGATAACCCATGGCTAAAACAGTCCACTTTATAGCTGGTGCGCGATAATGAGTTCTACCTGGCTGCCTTTGCTATCCGTACGAGTTCAGCGGCTGCTCCGTCCGGACGTCGTTCGGGCAGCCATATGGCCCGGAGGGACCGTGTCAGGTCGAGTCCCTCAACAGGCATGGCGATGAGCTGGCCTGTAGCAATCTCAGCTGAGACCGCAAGCTCACTTAGCACCGCCACTGCTGAACCTTCGAGGGCCGCTGCCTTCACCGCTACGGTGCTGGCAAGCTCCATCCGTGCGTTGCCAAGTGGCGTCCCCGCGCGCTCAAGTGCCCGTGCCAGGGTGTCGCGGGTCCCTGAACCTACTTCCCGCAGCACCAGTTCCGAGGCGACCAGGTCGGTGGCCTGCAGTGGCGTGCGTCGGCGCGCCCAGGGGTGCGTTGACCCCACGACAACAACCAAGGCATCGTGTGCGACCGTAGTTGATGCGACTGTTCGTGGCGGCGCCGGAGTTTCCACAAAGCCAACGGGAACGCGGCCAGCCATAACCTGCTCAAGGACCTCCCCGGAGTTACCAACGGCGAGGCTGACGTGCAAATCGGGGTGTGCACGGCGGAACCGGGCCAGCCAGCGTGGGGCGAGATACTCCGCTATGGTCAGGCTTGCTGCAATGGTCAGCTGCGCCGCGCGCTCCGCAGCGAGTGACCGGGCACCGAGGATCATGCGGTCCATTGCACCGAGAGCCTCACGCGCCCATGCAGTGACAACCTCGCCCTCAGTTGTTACCCGTGAGCCTCCGGGGGTGCGGACGACAAGGGAAAGACCTAGCTGGCGTTCGAGCCGGGCAACTGCGCGGCTTGCATTGGGTTGGGCAATACCCAGACGGCGTGCCGCAGCACCTAGTGACCCCGTCTCCGCGACCAGGACGAGGATTTCCAATGCCGAAAGATCTGGACGACTGCTCATGCATGGACGATATGGGCACCGTACAGCTCATGTCAACTGCGCATGAGTTGAGGCCAGATCGGGGGGTACCCGAGCGGCAGATGTCAGGCGATGGTTGAAACATGACCAGAATTAGGACCTATGGACCGGCTCGCGCCCCCGGTTTCCGCACTCCCATACGATGCGAAGGTACGTGCGGGGGCCGCGCGTGAACCGGTTGCGGGAACTTTTTCCCGGCTTGCTCGCCAGTGCGGCTGCCGTCGCGGTTGCTTTCGGCGTCCATGCGGCGTTGCCCTCGCTGCCGGCGATGACTGCCGCTGTTGCGTTGGGTATTCTGGTGGCGAATGTCCCTATGACGGCTGAATGGTGCAACGGCCGCTGGCAGCCGGGCCTGCGTTTCGCCGGTAAAAATCTTATGCGGGCTGGAGTTGTCCTGCTGGGACTGAAGCTTAGCCTGGGGGATATCGCGGCCCTGGGCTGGCAAGCCGCAGGGCTGGTGATCGCTGTCGTTCTGCTCTCCTTCGCGGGCATCTATGCTTTGGGAAGACTGTTCAGGCTGCCGGGGGACGCCCCTCTGCTGATTGCTACCGGGTTTTCGATCTGCGGCGCCTCTGCCATCGGTGCCATGGCTGCTGTGAAGGGGTCCAAGCATCAGGAAACTGTGTTGCCGGTAGCTTTGGTGACTCTGTGCGGCACACTCGCCATCGGAATCCTCCCGCTGCTGAAGCACCCCTTGGGTCTGAATTCACTGATGTTTGGCCAATGGGTTGGCGCCTCCGTTCATGACGTCGGGCAGGTCGTGGCAACCGCACAGACCGCCGGAGCGGTGGCCCTTAGCGGTGCGGTCGTCATCAAACTAACCCGAGTAGTACTGCTGGCCCCCATTGTGGGTGTGGCAGGGCTTCTGGAACGGCGCCGCCACATCCGCGGCGTTGCGCTTGCTAGAGCAGGGGGGCCGGGCGCGGCAGAGGCGTCGTCGGCTTCCTTTCCGCCGATCGTGCCGTTATTCGTGCTGGGTTTCCTGGCGATGATTGCGGTGCGCACGCTCGGCTGGACCACGCCGGCCGTCCTTGAAATCGGAGGCACCCTCCAGGACGTAGCCTTGGGCGCGGCACTCTTTGGCTTGGGATCAGCAGTCCGCGTCCGGGACCTGTTGCATAGCGGAGCGTCAGCCTTCGTGATGGCCCTGTGTGCCTGGGTCCTGATCGCCGTACTTGGTTTGGGCGCAGTCCACTTAATGGCGTGGCTGTGAGGCCCTGCCCGGACGAGTCGACCTTGACAACGAACAACCGCCAGGCCGAGACTAAAAAACGCTACTGACACCTGTCAGTTGCGGTCATAAATTGTGCCACCGGGTGGGATCCGATGTGCCCAGCTGTCAGGTTCCTCCGGCCAGAAAGCATATCTCTGGAAAGGCGTCAATGAACCGTTCAACAGATTTCGCAGCGCTCCATCGTGGAGCACGCCCAGGAGGTGGCCGCGCCACTTATCTGCCCCATCGGCAGGGGCAGTCTCCGGACACGCGTCTGAGTACAAGCTCTGTTTCAGAGCGTGATGCGTTCTCCTTATGGCGGGAAATCATCAGCAAATCGTTCGTGCCACTAACAGCCGAGCCGGTCGCGAAAGATGGTTTCCGGGGAAACCTCCGGCAGGCCACTATCGGGGGACTGGAGTTGTCTACTGTAGTGGCCGACGGCCAGCGGGTCCGGCGAACGCGGAGTCTGATCGCCCACGGCAGCGGGGAGTTTCTGCTGGCAAGCATTCAAGTGCAAGGGGAAGGGAAAGTAGAACAGGACGGCAGGGCTACGGTGCTCTCCCCAGGTGAGATGGTCTTCTATGACAGTGCCAGGCCCTACGCTTTGTCCTTTGAGCAGCCAATGCATCAGGTGGTGGTCCGGGTGCCTAAACAAGACGTGGTGTTCCACGATTCGCGCGCTTTTACCGCCCGTTCTCTCGGCAGAGGCACACCCGGGGCGGCGGTCGCATCGTTCCTGCTGTCATTCTCCGAAACGGCCATGGTGGACCCTGGCGCGGCGTCCGTCCTGGAAAGCCACGCCTTGGGGCTTCTGTCCGCCGCGACATCCTATGCAAGCCGCACGGCCCCGCCTGCGGTGGCCGTAGATGCCATGGCACAGGAAAAAGTGTTTGATTTTCTTCGCAAGAATCTCGCGGACTCCCGTCTGGACGCTGTCATCATCGCCAAAGCCTGCAATGTCTCGCGCCGAACGCTGTATCGGTTAACGGGCCCCATCGGAATAGGCGGCAGGCTGAGACAAATGCGGCTGGAGCGCGCACGATTTCTGCTGCAGTCGGGGGAGGACCGGCCCATCTCCGCCATTGCGGCAGCGTGCGGCTTTGAGAGCGAGTCAGGTTTCTACCGTGCATTCCGCGCAGCGACCGGAATGACGCCAGTCGAATACCGGAATCGTCAAGGCACGCCCGGTCAGTAACCGAGGCACGGATGGTCAACCATGGCGCCGGTCCCCCCAGCACTCTAGGTAGATAAGTCCTTTTAGATAAAGATCATCATCTAAACCACGTTCGCCTCCTAACTTGGGTCCCAGTGTTTCCTCTGCTCGCAACGGCAGGGATGTGGATGTCCGGATTCGTCTGGCCCCGCCATTGTCCGAGACACACAGAGTTCAAATTCGGGCCAGCCCAGTAGTTTTCGGGTGCTGTTGAACACTTTCATACAGCGCTGCCGTTATTCGTGCCTCACAGGCAAAGAATTTAGATCGATTGGAATTGAGTTGTCCGATTACAACTATGACCTTGGCCTGTATAACCGCGCAGTCACCACGTCCTCGCCTGAGGCGCAGCTATGGTTCGACCGAGGGCTGTTGTGGGCCTACTCTTTCAATCATGAGGAGGCGATCCGATGCTTTGAAAAGGCCCTTGACTCTGACCCGGGATGCGCACTGGCTTACTGGGGCATCGCCTTCGCCAAGGGACCCAACTATAACAAGGCCTGGCGGTTGTTTGACCGTGTCGACCTGGAAGAATCCATTCCATATATACGTTCGGTAATACGAAGCGCCCACAATGCCGCTGCTGACGCCACTCCCGTTGAACGTGCGCTGATCGAGGCACTCACGGCGCGGTTCCCGGTCGATGGCGTCCCCAGTGATCCGGCGGAGTACCGCAAACTCGACCTCGCCTATGCAGACGCCATGCGCCCGGTCTACCACGCACACCCCCACGACCTGGATGTTGCCGCGCTGTTCGCTGACGCGCTCCTGTGCGTTCGACCGCGAGGCCTGTGGGACTTGGATTCAGGAGAACCGACAAGTCCGGGCACCGATGAAGCACGCGGCGTCCTTGAGGCAGCCATGGCGCAGCCTGGCGGGGACGGCCATCCCGCTCTAGCACACCTTTACATCCACCTCATGGAGATGTCGCCCTACCCCGAAATCGCGATTCCCGCAGCAGACAGGTTGCGGACGCTCGTTCCCGACGGATCACACATGTCCCATATGGTCACCCATATCGATGCTGCATGTGGAGACTGGCGCCGGGTTATAGACACGAGCCAGGACGCAGTGGCCGCCGACGAGAAGTTCTTCGGGCGTGAAAGCCGCGTCCTCTGGTACAGGATGTACCGTGCCCACAACCTTCACAACCTGGCATACGCAGGAATGATCTCAGGACGGTACGAGGTAGCTCTCAGTGCGGCGCAGCGGTTGGAGGAGATCATCACACCAGAATTGCTTCAGGTCACGACTCCGCCGCTGGCGGATATCGGCGAACACTTCAGAACAATCCTCCCACACGTGTTAATCCGCTTCGGACGCTGGCAGGAAATTCTTGAGCTCGAACTACCCGGGGACCAAGAACTGTTCTGTTCCACCACCGCCATGATCCTCTATGCACAAAGCATAGCCAACGCCGTCCTGGGTCGCATCCCCGAAGCCGAGAAGGCACGCGACCGGTTCCTCGAGGTTTCAGTGTCTGTTCCGGAAAGTCGCTTGAATACCGTTCCGGTAAAAGAGATCGACCTCCTCAAAGTTGCCGCCGCAGTACTCGATGGGGAGCTCGAATACAGAAAAGGCAATTTCAACCACGCCTTCACCAGCCTGCGCCGGGCCATCGAACTCGAGGACGCCCTGCCCTATGCGGATCCCCCCGCATGGCTCATGCCCGCGCGCCACGCCTACGGCGCCCTCCTGCTGGAACAGGGTCGCTATGAAGAGGCAGAAACCGTCTACCGGGACGACCTTGGACTCGCCGGAACGCTGGCACGACGCCGGGTGCGGCCGAACAACGTCTGGAGCCTACAAGGCTTATATGAATGCCTCACCGTGCTTGGCAAAGATGACGAGGCCAAGAAAATCGTCCTTCAACGTGACATCGCCTTGGCCGCTGCTGATATCGATGTCAGCGTTTCCTGTTTCTGCCGACTGTCCCCAGCAAGCCAACAAGGAGAACCGGGTTGCTGCAGCACCGACGGGCCACAAGACATCCAAACCGACGCGCAACAGTCGTGTTGTTAGGCCTGCCGCAACGTGACACGAGCACAACCTAGGGACCCCATTCCCGTGTCATTGGCGCCAGCCGCACGGATGCTTCTGGAGGTTGTAGTTTGGAAGGCATCGCCATGGCATGACGGGTAGGACCGACCCAGGCCCCATCGTCGAAAGGCCTGTTTTTCGTGGGTGTTGGTCATCTTTCGGCAGGGGCCCGTCCGCTGGGCTGAGGGCGTGGAGTGAAACTTGCGGCCAGCGCTGGGGTGAAAACGTCCTTACGGCGAGTGTCTATGTCGTAATGGACAGCTTTCGTCCCGGAGCCAACGCCTTTGCGCCCTGGTTGCCCGGAAGACCCTCCCAGCGATCGTGGACGCAGGTCAGAATGACAGGCAGCGATATGGCTTGTCGCCTCTCCATGGAAGCCAGCCAGACGGCATAACCTTTTGTGCACCAGCAATAGTCGTAGCCAGGGACAAAGGAATTGAAGCGCGGCGGGGATTCAGCTTCGCGCTTTCAATGCTGCCTTCCCTAGTCCATAAGTTGTTACCGGCTCAGTGACCACCCTTCGCCACGGCTTCCTGTGTGGGACGGTGGTGAGGTTCTCTTGTTGGCGGCGGATTCCCCGCGGCGTTCAGGACGTACTGGACGTTCAGTCCTTCTTGGAACGGCGAAGCCGAAAGTTTGGACGGGGGTGTGGGTGTCATCATCATGATGCGTTCCTGCTTGCTTCCGGCTTGCGGACTGGTGTTCAGGGTGAGAAAGTTCCGGTTTCCGGTCCTCAGGGAGGGCCGGCGAGGCAGAGACAAAGCTTTCCGCGTTCGCGAATCGTGCCCTCAGGCCGACTGGCGGATGATTGTAGTGAAGAGCTCGGCAGTATCCCAGGCCGCAGGTGGTTTTTTGCCTGCCAGAATGGCAGTTACAGTCTCGACGATTCGTCGCGCCTCAGTTACGTGGTCGATCCGAATGGTTGTGAGTGGCGGGGTGGTCAAGGCGGCTGTTGGAATGTCGTCCGCACCGATGATGGCCAACTCCCTCGGAACGTCGACACGAGAGAGTCGGGCACCAGCGATCAGTGCCTGTGCCACTTCATCGTTGTAGGCGCAGACGGCGGTGACCGGCTCGGGGAGGTACTGCCAGTGTTTGATGGCTGCGGCAGCCGATTGCGCTTCGAGCGGCACGGTACATACCTCGGGCGGCAGGAGTCCAGCTTCGGAGCACATCGTCTCCACGCCTTTGAGCCGTGGTCCTGCGAAGTCCACGAGCGCCCGCCGATCGGGGTAAGCGTAGCCGATCCGTCCATGGCCCGCAGCGATCAAGTGCTGGGCCTGCATGCGGCCAATCCTCTCGTCAGGCCGGATGAGACCGCCAGTCGGGCCGTCTTCCGGGGAGAAGAGGACTACTACGGACCTGACGCCCGCTGACCGCATGGCCCGTTCGGTATTCGGTGGGACAGGATGATAGGTCAGGACAGCAGCAGGCGCGATCTCCTGCCACACCTTGCCGGGGTCCTGGATGCCATCGCCTTCGATGTGGGTCACCAGACTGAGACCTCGCTCGCTAAAAGAGGTGGTCAGCTCGGCAAGCAGGGCACCCGCAGCCGATCCAAGGGGCCAAGGGGGAAGAAGACACAGCACAACATCTGATCGGCCGCGCCTGAGCGTGCGCGCGGCAGAGGACGGCGTGTATTCCAGGCGCTCGGCTGCCTCAAATACTCTCTTGCGCGTGCTGTCTGGGATGGACTGGTGGGGAGTGCGGTTGAGCACATAGCTGACCGTTGAACGTGCCACGCCGGCTTCTCGGGCGACATCTTGGCTGGTCACGCGTTTGTGGATGTTGGCCGACACGGCTTCACTGACCTCCCGCTTCCTCAGATCTTGACAACTGACGTGATCAGCCTAACACTGAATGGTGTCACTGACAGGTGTCAATGACACTGTTCAGTGATGTGATTCCCGGTCTTCTTCCGGTTGATGCTGGCGCTACGGGGTGTGGACTCACGAGGTCTGCGGCCTGTGTAGCGCTTCAAGGGGGGCTTGGCGATGCCGCTGGCGCCCTCCATTGATGTTGCAGACGTTCGCCCCTCGTCGGTTGCGCGGCTCGCCTCGCGTGGAAGCGAAGTGAGCTATGACTGCCGCCTATTTCCTTGAGAGCAGGTCCCTTCGTGTCCCACGAAGAGCTTTACCCGTACCAAGATCCGACTTTGAGCCCGATGCAGAGGGCTGAGGATCTCCTCCGCCGCCTGCCCCTGGAAGACCGGGTGGGGCTCATGTTCCAGCCGCTTGCGGGGGTCGGGGACTTCGATGCCCCCGGCCCTATCGGTTATCCCTCGACCCGCACGCTGTTCGAGCGAAGGATCAACCACTTCAACACCCTGCAGGCTCCGAAGGCTCGTGATCTGGCGCAGTGGGCGAACGCGGTGCAGGAGGAGGTGAAGAAGCAGCCTTTCGGCATCCCGGTGACGATATCCAGTGACCCGCGCCATGCGTTCGGGAACAACCCTGGCACCGGCCTCGGCGCCGGGCCGTTCTCGCAGTGGCCTGAGCCCCTCGGTTTCGGCGCCCTGGACGATCCGGAGCTTACGGAGCACTTCGCTGACATCGTCCGCCGCGAATACCGCGCAGTTGGCATCTCGCTTGCCCTGCACCCCCAGATTGATCTCGCAACCGATCCGCGCTGGGCCCGCGCCGGGGGCACCTTCGGGGAGAGCGTGGAAATCACCTCCCGGCTCGCGGTGGCATACGTCCGCGGACTTCAAGGCAAGGACGGGCTCGGCCCGGCATCGGTCGCTGCAATGGGCAAGCATTTCCCTGGCGGCGGCCCCCAGCTCGATGGTGAGGATGCCCATTTCGCGTACGGCAAGGAGCAGGTCTACCCGGGTGGCTTGTGGGAGATGCACTTGCAGCCGTTTAGGGACGTCCTGGCGGCGGGAATCTCCCAGATGATGCCGTACTACGGTGTGCCGATGGGCACCAAGTATGAGGAGGTCGGGTTCAGCTTCAACAAGGAGATCATCACCGACCTGCTGCGCAAAGACCTTGATTTTGACGGGGTGGTGTGCAGCGACTGGGGCATCATCGGGGCGACCCCGTGGGGCGTGGAGCACCTGAGCTTCGAAGAGCGGATGGTCAAGGCCCTTGAGGCGGGCATCGACCAGTTTGGGGGCGAGGCTATCCCCGACACGCTCATCAATCTGGTCCATGCCGGTCTGGTCAGTGACGCCCGTATCGACGAGTCGGCACGTCGCCTGCTGCGGGAGAAGTTCGCGCTGGGCTTATTCGATGCCCCACTGGTCGATGCGGAACGCGCCGAACTCATCGTCGGAGCCGCTGACGTCCGCCAAGCCGGGCTCGAAGCACAGGCAGCCGCTCACACTCTGCTGGTGAACTGCCCGATGCTCGCCCGTCTCCCGCTGGACCGCGGCATCAAGGTGTATGTCGAAGGGATGGACCCGCTCGCACTGGCAGGACGGGCCAACGTCGTTGCGACTGTCAACGAGGCGGACGTCGCAATCGTCCGTATCGCTGCGCCCTTTGAACAGCGCGGACACCCCGGAGACCTCGAGTCGTTTTTCCACGCCGGGTCCCTGGACTTCCCGGACGAGGACATCCAGAACGTAAAGGACATCTCCGATGTCGTGCCCACCGTCGTAGGCGTCTACCTTGACCGCGGTGCGATTCTCACGCCGCTGCTCCCGCACGCCGATTCTTTGATCGCCGAGTTCGGAGCTAGCGACGAGGCTTTCGCCCGCGTCATCTTTGGCGAGGCCGAACCGCTGGGAAAGCTGCCGCTGGAGCTGCCCTCCTCCATGGCCGCCCTCGAAGCGAGCAGACCCGATGTCCCGTCCGACAGCGAAAGCCCGGCGTTCGAGTTTGGCTTCGGCCTGCGATACGAAGGCTGGCAGCCGCGTCCGCACCCTACTGATGAAGCGAAGTCGTCAACTAAGCTCGCCCGTCGCAATGGCGGCCGCTACCGACTGCACCGGACCAGCATTGGGCTGCTGCTCAAGGACCCCGAAGCCAAGGCGATCCTCACCGAGGAGCTCCCCGAACTCGTCTCCCATCCCATGCTGAATGTATCCCTCGGCATGGATGTGATCTCCGTCGTGACCATGGTTGCCGCCAACGTCGCTAATTCGAAGCGCGAGCACCTGCTCTCGCGGCTGTCCTCCCTGTAGGGCCAAACACTCACCTTCACACCCTCCGTGTCCCACGCGCTCGTGGTTCCTCCGGAGCAACCTGCTGGGCACGAAGGCTCCAGCACTCATCAGAAAGGAATCGGATTATGTCCGATGCGCCCAACACCTCGGCCACAGCGATTGTCAATCGCGTTGGCGGAGGCTTCATAACGCTCTATGTCCTTGCCTACATGGGAGTCTGGCTTGCGCTCCTGGCACCCATCCTGGTGACACTGCCGTTGAAGATCAACGGCCTTGTCGGCGCAGCCGCGGCTCCGACAGCGCTCGGACTGGTTACCGGTATCGGTGCACTGCTCGCGCTGTTCGGGAACCCATTCTTCGGGCGACTGAGTGACCGCACCACCGCCAAGCTGGGCATGCGCCGGCCTTGGATGATCGTCGGCCTCGTCGGCGCAATCGCGGGCCTCACCATCGTCGCGATAGCTCCCGCGGTCTGGACGGTCGTGGTCGGTTGGGCCATCACCCAACTCTCGTTCAACGCTCTCCTCGCGGCGGTCGTCGCCATCATGGCAGACCAGATTCCCGAGAGGCAGCGAGGGATCGTTTCCGGGGTACTCGGCATCTGCGCTCCGATCGCGCTCTTAGTCGGCGCCTATGTCGTTCAGCTCGTCGCCCCGCTGGGACAGTTGGCCATGTTCCTGTTTCCCATGACGATCACTGCCGTGTTCGTGGTCGTCTTTATGCTTGTCCTCAGGGACCGCCGGCTCTCGGGCGACGACAAGCAGGCATGGTCATTCAAGGAGTTCGCCTCAACCTTCTACACCGACCCACGGAAGGCCCCGGACTTCGCCTGGGCCTGGATCAGTCGCTTCCTGTTCGTCATGGGGCAGTCGTTCCTGCTCACCTACCAGGCCTTCTACCTGCTCAACAAGATCGGGATCTCCGAGGCGCACCTCCCCGACAGCATCTTCATCGCCACCCTGGTCTCGTCGATCTGCTGGATCCTGTTTAGCCTCGTCGGAGGCAAGCTCTCGGATTCGACCGGACGACGGAAGATCTTCGTGCTTACATCGGCGCTCGTCTACGGCATCGGACTATTCGTGGTCGCGCTCTCATCTGAGATGAATGTGTTCCTCATCGCGATGGCCATTACCGGTGCCGGCATCGGTATCTACTTCGCAGTTGACCTCGCGCTCGTCACTGACGTGCTGCCCAACCGCGACAATGCTGCCAAGGACCTCGGTGTGTTCAACATCGCCAGCGCGCTGCCGCAATCAATCGCCCCAGCAATCGCGCCGGCGATCCTCGCCATAGGCGGCGGGAATTACTCGGTACTGTTCCTCGTGGCTGGTGCATGCACGATCATAGGCGCACTCGCGGTGCTCAAGGTGAAGCGCGTACGCTAACTACCAGCCGGACGACCGAACAGCAGGAATGCCATCTGAGCTGCGAAGGACGTGCACGCAACGATCCCCGTGTGCCAGTGAATCGGGGCGATCACTGGCACACACGCGAAACGCGGGGTCCCGGGCAAGAACATTAGTGCTCCAGGGAAGCCAGAGCCGTGGTTCGCCGGAATTACGCGACTGTACGAATAACGGTGTGGGGGTCCGGCCCGATCCGAAGGGAGACGGCCGTGTCAGAGTCCACGACCGAGATAACAGGGGCAGTGATCGATCCCGTGACGGGAGAGATCATCGATTAGAAGGAGCTTGCGGAGCGGTTGCTCGCGCAGGCCAAGGAACAGGGTGTGACCTTGGTGGGCCCGGGCGGCCTGAACCAGATCACGAGGAACGTGCTCGAGACGGCGCTGGAAGCCGAGTTGACCGATCACCTCGGGCGCGAGCATGGCCAGAGGCCGATCGTAGCCAACATGCGCAACGGCACGATTCGTACGGCTCCAGACTCCCCACATTGTCGCCGAACTTGGCGGCTGCTTCGGGTGTCGTTAGCCCTTTATCCGCTGCGGTTCCTTGGCCCGAAAGCGGCCAGCCCAATGGAAACGATCGTGAAGGATTGGAGCGCCGAGCTGCAACCGGGAGGGCTAGGACTAGAACTGGGGCCAAAAGATGACTCGTCGGATCACCATGAGCTTCATGAAGCACGAGTGCTTTGGGGCTCAGCCGGTGGTTCAACGACGGCAGCGTACAGACTGGAAGGGTCACTGCAGGCCGGCATGCTCGCTGCTCAACGCGCATCACAGATAGCGAGAGCAGGAACGGCGCCCTGCACGCTCGACGTCCGTACGACCGGGAGTGCCGACTCGCCCGTGAAGGGCAGGCAGGGACTCCGCCAGCCAAGCGGCCTCCCCTCTACGTACTTTCGACAGGGATACCTCTGCGGGTGCGAATCAAAGCTGAGCCATTTTTCGACCATAAGTGCACCCGGCACGACCAGCCTTCAGTAACACTGCACCACCAGACAGGCCTCGTCGGCGCGGATGATGCCGGCGCTGGTTGAGCTCGCCCGAAACAGTAATGCCAGCCTTTCGCAGCCTTAGGTCCGCAATTGGCGGAGACGGAACTTCACGACGCCCGATGCGCTGAAAGCATGGTTGGCGCTCGAGGCGGAGGCGCTGAGACTTGAGGTGCCGCAAGAGAATACGGGCAAGGACGTCACTGCCGTCCACGCCGTTCGCGAGTACACCACGCGCATTCTCAGCCATCTTCTCCGCGGGAAAGAGCCTCTGGCCGGGGACTTGGAGGGGCTCAACGGGGCACAGTGGGCCTGTGCCGGGCCTGCCGGATCCCCGGCCCTTCGCATCTCACGACCACTTGCTGACGCTGTGCCACAGTTGACATGCATACCCCTGGGGGGTATAAATTTATGAGCAGCGATACCCCGTCGGGGTATCAGCGGACTCGCCAGCGGCGGGTCCGGCAACTCGGGCAACTTCCCCTCTGGGGATGATGAAGGAGACACTGTTGGCCCCCACGACTGGACAGCGCGGCGGTTTGATACCCCTGCTGGTAATCGCAACCACGCAGCTGATGCTGGTGCTGGATGACTCGATCGTGAATATCGCGCTACCCAGCATCCAGCGGGAGCTGGGTGTGGAAGCCCTTCACCTGCCGTGGGTTGTCAATGCCTACATCCTGGCCTTCGGCGCTCTCCTCCTGCTGGGCGGGCGTATCGGTGACTTATGGGGTCGGCGTCGGACCGTGCAGCTCGGCGTCGCAGTCTTCGTACTGGCCTCCTTGGCCGGGGGACTCGGGCAGAGCACAGAAATGCTAATAATCGCCAGGGCCGCCCAGGGTTTGGGCGCAGCCATGGCAGCTCCCAACGCCTTGGCGCTGATTTCGACGACGTTCCCTGACCGTAAGATGCGCGACACGGCCCTGTCCCTCTATGGGGCGATGTCCGCCCTCGGCATCGTCGTAGGGCTGCTTCTTGGTGGGGTTCTCACGGACACTTCGGGCTGGCGGTCGGTGTTCTTCATCAACATCCCCATCGGTCTGTTGGTTCTCCTGGGCAGCCGTGCCCTCCCGGCCACGGGCGGCAATCAGGGGCAGCTCGGCATTCTTGGCGCGGTTCTGGGCACCGGCGGAATGGTCGCGCTCGTGTACGCGATCACACGTTTCGGTGAGGCCAGATTCACTGACCCTGTCGCATTGGTCCTCTTCGGCGCTTCCGCCGTCCTGCTCCTGGTATTCACGCTCACCCAGGCGCGCAGCAAAACCCCCCTGGTGCCCCTAAGCCTCTTCAGGGGCCGCAACCGTGCCGGCGCCTACGCCTCAATGCTGCTGCTGGCCATCGGCCCGATGGGCACCTTCTACGTCATCACCCTCTACCTCCAGCAGGTTCAGCAATACAGCCCGCTCCAAACCGGCGCTGCATGGTTGCCGTTCGCCGCCGGACTCATACTGGGCGCCGGCGGCGCCCCGAAACTTCTGCTGAAGATCGCGCCGCGCCTTGTCGCTGCAACCGGGGCGCTCCTGAGCGCCCTTGCGGCACTCTGGTTGTCCGCCATCACCGTGGACACCAGCTACTGGCTGCACCTGGCGCCAGCGATGTTCGTGCTCGCCCTAGGATTTGGCCTGGGCGTCATCGCGCTGACACAGGCCGCCGTTTACCACGTTGACCAAGACAAGGCCGGAATCGCCTCGGCACTGCTCAACTCGGCCCAGCAGATTGGCGTCGCACTCGGCTTGGCCGTGCTGGCCGCTATTGCGGCCACCGTTTCTGCCACGCCGGGGTACGCAGGCACCAGCACCGGGGCCGCCCTAACCGCGGGATACGGTTCCGCACTGCTGGTCGCAGCCGGCATTCTCATCGCGGCGGCGGTACTGGCAATATCGACCCTCGATGGGCAGCCGACGGCCGAAGTCCAAAAGCTTGGCACGAAGGCTGAAGCGGACGAAGTGACAACCTGAAATCAAATCACCTCAAACAAATACCACCATGACTGTCGAGGAGCGTAGAAAATCTCTGCGGCGGCGACCGGGCGCACAAGCTCGACTGATGAAGGGTCGCCTGGCCCCTTCAGGAGACGCTGGCGTTAGGAAGCGCCAGTGTCTCCTGATTATCGGCACAGCCCAATTTGACGCAGTAATTTCGACGTTGTGACCTCGTGATGGTTTCCGCCGCTTCTTCCGTCTATAGATGCCTGGAGGTCCACGGGTCCGCACCTTTACCGCGAGTCCGTTACCGATCCGACCCGAGCCTGCTTCGATGAGATGCTGGGGCGATCTCAACCTCTATGACACCGACCGCCTTGCCCTCGAACCGCGCCTGTGAGAATCGCTCCGCTGATCGCGGACTTCCTCGTCCAATCCCTGGAGCTGACCCTTGATCGAAGCCGCCGTCCGCCACTTCACCGACCGGCTCCCCACCGAAGTCGATGTCCGCGTCCGGCGAATGGCCTTAGCCTCCCTGGCAGGACAGATCCTACTGATCGTCACCGGCGGCGCAGTGCGCCTCACGTCTTCCGGCTTGGGCTGTCCGACCTGGCCCCGATGCACAGCGGAGTCCTTGGCCGCCACTCAGGAAATGGGGATTCACGGCCTCGTTGAGTTCGGCAACCGTATGCTGACTTTCGCACTGGCGGCAGTGGCGCTGGGCATGCTCGTAATGCTCTGGAACGTGCCCAAAGAGCGCCGTGACCTGTTCCGCTTGGCCCTGGGGCTGCTGGCAAGCGTGCCGACACAGGCCATCATCGGGGGAGTCACGGTGCTGACCCGGCTAAACCCCTGGGTTGTGGGCCTGCACTTCCTGGTCTCCATGACCCTCGTCATTTTCGCCATGCTTTTGGTCAATCGCGCCTGGGGCCGGACCGGGAGCTTCGCCACGCTCGCGCTGCCTGCAGTGCCCCGAACCCTGCGCCGGGTGATGCAGCGGTCGCCACTGCCGCGGGCGCCGCTGTTGTCCTCGGCGTCGTGCTCACCGGCGCAGGACCCCATGCCGGAGACGCGCAGGCTCCGCGCAATGGCCTGGACGGGGATCTGTTTTCCCATATCCACCCCGTTCCGGCTTACCTCGTGGCCTTCGGCACGATCTTCGCCTTCGCACTCATTAGGGCCCGGCGGATCACCGGGCCCGTCCATAGCTCTGTGGCCGTCCTACTCTGGCTGATCGTGCTCCAGGCCGGCATCGGCATTACGCAGTTCCACCTCGGCCCCCGTGCTGCTGGTCGCCCTGCACATGCTCACGGCTGCCCTGCTGATGGCAGCAGCGGTGAACGCCGCAGACCTGAGCCGCTCGAGCCCCGTGGCCTCCTGACCCCGGGCCACAGGACCCCGGTGCCAATGGCGCCGGCGCAGGCCCTGCGTGAGGCCCAAGAGCGCGGCCCAGGACGGGACCACGCAGGTCTTTGCCGAGGATGACCTGAACGTCGCAGCGCTCGAACCCGCAGTACTCCTGGGCGAACTGCTAGCACTTGGCGGGGGCGCAGCCTTCTATGAATACGATTTCGGCGACAGTTGGCTGCACAGGCTTGAGCTGGTTGCGTCAAGCCCCGTGAGCGAAGGCCCTGCGCCGGCCCGGCTGGTTGACGGTGCCCGTCGCGGCGGCCGTAGGGCTTGGTGTTTTGTGGCGGAAACCATGGTTCTGGAACTCCTGCCGCAACCCCTGCTCAAGGGGGTGAGCAGGGGCTGCGGGGTTTGAGGTGCTAGGCGGGCTGCCCGGCAAGTCCATAAGCTTCGTCGTCTGACGCCTGGGGGATCTTCATCTCGAAGGTTTCAGTGATCGAGGTGTAGTCGTGGTAGCCCATCCGCGCCAGGGGTCGGATCTTCTGGATGTCGAGTCGGCCGTCGACGGTGAGGATGTGGTCATCGATGTGGATGCGCTCGACCTGGGCGAAGACGATGTCGATGGTTCCGACGTTCGAATTGCCTGTCATTCGGTGGGTTGAGAGGTATTTGCATTCGAAGTGGACTGGGCTCTCGGCCACCATTGGGGTATGGGAGAGCTCAGCATAGCGCTTGGTAATGCCGGCGCGGTCGAACTCATTTTCCTCGAAGGGCATCGCCATGGCGCTGATGTTGACGGCTTCGCGGAGGTCGTAGGTCGGCAGATCAGGTACGGGCGGATTTCATACGTATTCGTGTGACAGGTCCTCGAGGGTAAGCCAGCCCGTGCTCAAAAACGAGTAGGAAGCCGCTTTGGAGCACGGCCGCTACGACAGAATGTCGTCGGTAGATTCCCCCGAGTCAGCGATCTGCGACCAAATCCGCGTCATTGGGAGAAATATCGCCCCAGCTTCATAGCCCTAGCAATCGACTGAATTTGGTCATACAGGTCGCTGAACTCGAACTGCCTCGCCACCTGAAATGGGTTCTCGACGATCAAGGCAGCGACCAAAATGCATTCCGGTTGCGCAGCCAGGGCATGCACATTAACGTCAAAGCGCTGCGATGCGGGGCCGATCGCTGTCTGAAGATCGTCCAGCTTCTGCCGGCTGCCGGCCGCAAAGTTCCGCGCCAGCTCCGTCAGTTCGTCGGGGGATCGATCTGTCCTTTGGCGAATTTCGTCGAGATTCTCAAGTGACAAAGACCGACTCCCGTGCGTCCATCCGAGATCCCTGGCGTCCTCAGCTAGGGACTTCGATAGTCTGAGAATGGCAAAAGAAGGAAGTTCCGACACGGATCTGACGCCTCTATCCAGTTCTAGATCCAGCAGCTCGACAAGAGCCAAGACGCGGGCAAACTGCCTCTGCGTCTTCTTCGGAATCTCTTCTGGGCCTTTGTATATGAATTCATGCTCAGTCTCCGCCCAAGTGTGCTCTGCAAGAGTGCGAATCTGAACTTCGCATCTAATCCGCTTGCTAAGCGGAGTCTCTGCCCATTTGCAAAGCAGGTCTAAATGTAGGCCAGCGTAAGTCAGGGCCTTCACCTCTCGGCTGGCTTCCTTGTCATCGATGCCTAAGACTTGGAACTCGTCTGATGATTCGAAAGCATCGGCTACGGGCCACTTCTCGGATGCCAACTGAACAATGATTCGAACACCTAAAAGATCCGAGCATTCTTCCCACGGGTTTTCATACCGTGTCGGCAGATGTGAATCTTTAGCAGGTTTTCCTTGTTTCGCGAAAAGACTTAGAGGTTCTTTGTCACGAACCTCTACCTTATGCGGCTTAATACCAGCGGAACGCAATGTGGCGGAAACATGCGTGGTGATCTCACGCAGAACCCGCCGGTAGTCTTCACGGTGAACAACGTACTCGTCGTGGGTCCGCTGGGCGGACCAAGAAGGCATGACGACCTCCCCACTAACGCGATCGTGTGTTGGTCACCGTGCCAAGAGGTACGCCTTCTATGGTGACGTCGTAGAGTTCTTCACTCCCGGAGTTCATCCGCTTTGCGACCTTAACTTGGCCGTCTCCTCCCACTAGGTGCGGTGGTGCCACAAGTGAGATTTCGTTGCCTAAGTTAATCTTAAGGTTGTCTAGTTTAGGTTTAATTCGGCGACTATCTTTGGTGAAGGCCACCATGGGTACGCCGCGGTTCTCTGCGGCCCTCAGTACATCCATCTGGTGGCTGTGGGGGATGAAGTCAGCAATGAAGTCCTTGGCGTCGATTGTTTGCGAATTACTTTTGATCGCAATAGCCAAAGCCGCCTGCGCTTGGACCTTTTCATCGGCATCCAACGTGCTCTGCTGAATCGCGGAGGTCATCTGATTGAGATAGCGCTCCGTCATAACTTCGGGCTCGTCTGCGAGCTTCATTCCCAGGAACTCTCCTAGATAGTAATTTGCGAAGCCACCGCCGTTTTGAATGTCGGCCAAGACGCCCTCGACCGGGTCGGCATCAGTAAGAGGCGAAAAGAGGACCGACACCTTGTAGATGCGATTTTGTTCGCCGAATACCAAGTCAGGGATGCGTTTAATGGCCAACGCACGATCCCCATTCTCTAGTATTTGGAGTTCAGCCTGCATCGCTTCCTGGTGCTCAACTTTGGCCACCAATACGCAGGCCATGTCGTCCAAGGTCGCGTCTGCAACTACCAGCAATCCTGTTTTTGCAGTGAGTCTTTGTGAAGCTGAGAGCCTTACGGCAAGCTGCTGGCTCGTACTCTTCAGATCAGGAGCCGAAAAATGCTGTCGCAGCACTGAGGGTGTCGGGCTATCCACGTCTGGATTGGGAACGATTCCTAGAGCGCGCTTATCCAGCGCGTCGCAAAACCTATCCGTCAGGTATCCGGTGTCCTTGCTATCGAGTTCTACCGGAACATCCGTGACGAAAGCTTCGAAGCTCTTCTCACCGTTCTGGGCTAGCGCAATTTGATGCATGTAAATTGAGCTCAGCTCGAGCGTGCTGTAGTCCGGCAAAATCTCCCCCGAATTATTTTGATCGGCGACTACAAGTCACCCATACGATTTTTAGCGTCGGCGGCCATAAGTGGCGTCTCCTTGAGGAGATCTTACAGCGCGATTTCAGACTTGATTCACCGTAGTTTGGCTTGGCAGAAGTACTGGTAGACGACTGCCCTGCTGATGCCGCAATCGCAGCCGAGGACGACCTTCGGTATCCCGTTGCCGACGGGCATCGAGGGTTCGGGCGAACCTGTCCGTGCTGTGCACGACGACGGCTTCCACGTCGCGGAGTAAACGGCGCAAGTCGGTCAGCGCGCCAAATCGGCGCAGCTTCAAGATGCCTGGCTGCGAATCAAAAGCCTGATCTGACCTGAGGACACGTTGAATACGTCGCAAGACGGGAGTTCTCGCAGCTACTTCTACTTCCGTTAGTTTAGCGCCGATAACCGACGTTCTGTAAGGCTGGGGGAGTGGGGAACGCTGGAGCTCACTTTTCGGCGGGGACGGTTTAACGGCCCCTCCGTCCCGCCGTTCGCACTCTGACCTCGTCACTGACACCGGGCAGGCGATGCCGTGGCCGATCGAGGGCCCTTAAAGTGGCGAAACTCCGGCCAAATAGCGGTTGGCCGAAGTTCCATGATCAACCTTGCAAGGTGAACCTTGGGGTTGTCTGGGAACGCGGGGGAGCGGAGAAGGATTACTTCAACGCCGCGTGTCGGAGGTACTGGTAGACCGTCTCCCTGCTGATTCCGTAATCGCGGGCAAGGACGACCTTCGGGATGCCGCTGCCGGCGCGTTGGACCAGTTCTGTTGCCCGCTCCGGCGTCAGGGTCTTCTTCCGTCCTTTGTAAGCGCCGCGTTGTTTGGCCAGGGCGATACCCTCGCGCTGGCGTTCCCTGATCAGGGAACGTTCGAATTCGGCGAAGGCACCCATGACGGAGAGCATGAGGTTGGCCATGGGGGAGTCCTCGCCGGTGAAGACAAGCTGCTCTTTGAGAAACTCCACCCGCACCCCGCGTCTAGTGAGCCCTTGGACCAGGGCTCGAAGGTCATCGAGGTTGCGGGCGAGACGGTCCATACTGTGCACGACAACGGTATCCCCGTCACGGACAAACCGCAGCAGCTCTGTCAGCTGCGGCCTTGCGGTGTCCCGGCCTGAGGCCTTGTCCGTGAAAGCCCGGTCCAGGATCTGACCCTCGAGCTGGCGCATCTCGTTTTGATCCACGGTGCTTACCCGCACGTAGCCAATGCGCTGACCATTCACAGTGGCCTCCAATCCTCGCTGTGTGAGAACGAGTGTCGACCCCACCACTGCCGAGGTCAAGACACCCGAAACAGAGGCCTGTCCACGAAGCGGGAGGACCGGGTCTGCCAAGGCACTCACCTCCGGCAGGGGGAACAACCCCGCCCTGGTGTACGTTGCTCTCTGGTCGGGAAAGACCCGGCCAACGACCGAAATGAGAACTGCCTACCGTGGCTACCGATTATGACGAAGTCCGTTCCGACGTCAAGGAATCCCAGGACCGCTCCCTGGAGGCACTGAAGTCCGCCAGCGCTCCTGACGCCCGCAGCGTCATCACCGAGCTGGACGAAGCCGACGCCCTCGACGAAGGGCTGACTCCCGGTGGAGAAATCGTCTCCGAGGAACTCATCGTCCAGGTTGTCCCCCAGGGCAAGGACGAGTTCACCTGCTCGTCCTGTTTCCTGGTCCGGCACAGGTCCCAGCTCGCCCGCGAGACCAACGGACAGTCCTACTGCATCGAGTGTGAACGCTGACCATCAAGCGGCGAAGTACAGCCAGAACAAGTGACCCGTGAAGTTCTTGCAGCTGAGGCAGGGGAGCGGCCGCCCGCAGCGTGGGCGGGCGGAACTCAAGCCGGAAGCAGGATCTACCGCTTTCCGTATTTGCGGTGAACGGCTTGTTTGCTCACGCCCAGGCACAGGGCAATGGCTTCCCAGGAAAGTCCGGCCTGCCGGGCCTTCCGGACCAGGGACGCTGCGGTGCGCCCGACTTCCTTCTGCAGCTGCGCGACCGCCTGCAAGGCCTCAGCCGGACCTTTACCGTCCATGGACGCAACCAGTGTTTTCATCCGTTCCACCTCCACACTGTCAACATTAGTTGACAACGGGGGGATAGTCAACGTTTGTTGACGAGCCGAGGGCTGCTGAGGACGGCAGGCAGGCCTTCGGGGCGTGCCCGGGCCGGACGGAGAGTGCGGCATCACTTCCGCCAGGTGCAGGGCAAAGCCTTGCGCCGGCAACCGCCCCTGCGGAAGACTCGGGAAACACGTGCTGGATTGAAGACAATTGGAGCGGGCAACCAACGAAAAGCGCAGGCAACGATGCCAGGCGCACGGGCGGCAATGACGCAGCGTCAAGGATCCCGCGGACCGAAAGGATCGCAATGGCAGGAATCTTCGAACTGTTTATCGACGCAGAATCAGCCTTCAGGTTCCGCCTGACAGCACCGGACGGCACGGAGATGGCCGTATCCAGACCTTTCGCCACCAAGACCGACGCCGTGGCAGGGATCGCGGCCGTCCGCGAGTACGCCGGCATGGGACTGATCGCCGACGCGTGTGCAGGTACCAGCGCTACAAAGCCGCAGATCTCCGAAGATCCTCCGGTTCAAGCCGCGGAGCCGCAGAGGGTTGCAAACGTCGACTTCCACGGGCGCGCCCGGGCAGTCCGCAGGACCGTCTCCGGCCCGCGCCGGGCAGGCGCACTCCACAACCTCTCGTAAAGATCAGGGAGACTTTTCAACCCCTTCCGGCCCTTGATGGCGAAGTACGTTATCCGTTTTCTTGCCATGCGCGGGCGTTAGGGACGCTGATTCTTCTTGAAGACGATGTAGTCAGACATTCGCGTGGCTGCGCGGGCTGCGTGCTGTGTGATGACCGCGGGGCTGTAGTCGAGTAGATCAATGAGTGTTCGGGCGTCGACTTCCTGGGTGAGGTCGCGGAGTGTGGCGTTTCGGGCCCGTTGTGCGTCGATTCCAAGGACTTTGAGCCGCTCGGAAAGGGTCTCCGGATGAAGGTGCTGGCCCGCGCGGGTGCCGGGGAAAAGCCACGAGGTATTTGAGTTCGTCGTGTTCTGGTTCTCAGACCCCTCACGCTGGCTCCAGAACATCTCGGTTATTGCTGCGGGGATAGTGGCCGGCGTGGTCCCAAGCTTGAGAAGCATGCCCTCGGGAGTGATGCTGATGTGTTCGTGGCGGAGCATGACGATCTTGTTCAGTGGATGTGCCCAGAGCAGCAAGATCAGCCCAGCGAGGCGTGTGGACCTTATGACGTCGCCGTGTTCCAGACAGCTGCGCACGAGTTCAATACGTTCCGCGTGAGTGATCATTGGCGTGGATTGAGCGGGACGGAACGGCGCGTCGAGGTGCCCTTGTCGTGTGCTGTCGCGGTTGAGCCACCGGACAAAATTACGGATGTGCTTGCGGGTGCTGGGCCCGGTACTGAGATATTCGTCGATGTGGGCTTGTCTTAGTTCGCCCGCTGCGATGCCGTGAGAGTCACGGAGCCAGATGAGGAGCTTGCCTGCTTCGGTGATGTCCTGTTTCGCTGCGTGGGTAACGGTCTCGAGATTCACGACCGGGTCTGTTGCTTTGTCCCGGATGCGTTTGAGGTGGTGCCATGCCGCGTAGCGTTCGATCGCCTGGCTCGTGCCGTCGTCGGGGAGGTTGCTGATCCTTGTGGCCAGCCAATGTTCGAAGCGGGTGAGATTTTCATTGCCGCGCCCTGGCATCATGCGGTGGTGGACCAGCAGGGCGCGCAGGTGTTCGGCGGCAGTGGACCGGGGAAGGGCATCGAAGGCCTCGTGAGTGAGCGGGAGTCTTCGGTCCCCGATTGCTTCGAGTAGTTCCCGGGCCTTGGTGCCGCGGCGCATGTAGGTGTAGATGCTCTCGGGCCTGCCGGTTTCGGTGAGGAGGCCGATCAGCCGGCGCAGACGGAAATCATCATTGGGTTTGAGCACTGCCGTGAGGTCGTCTGTGAGGGTGCAGCGGATGCAGAGACCGCCCCGGAACCGTTCGGATTCGCGTTTGCATCGTGTGCAGGTCAAGGCGGTAGTGATGTCAGCGCAGTCGCGGCAGATGGGTTCTTGGTCTGGCGAGCGGCCAGGGAGCATGCGGGTCTCACCGCAGTTGGGGCACTTCCCGCGGCTGTGGGTGGCCTCTGTGAAGCAGGCTCCGCAGACTGGGCCGTCGGGCCAGTGCACCCGGATCTTGGCGACTTGCTGGCGGCACCGACCGCAGGTGTAGTCTCCGCTTGAGCGTGGTCGGCCGCGTTTTTGGGGGGTGGGCAGATCGGTGAGTGTTGGCGGGCGTGCGGAACCGTTGCCGCCGGTGGCTGGACGCCCTCGGCTAGTCATCGTCCTCGACGATCCGGGCGCGGACGGGGCGGTAGTTGCGCATGTCCGGGACATCTCCAGTCGCTGTTTTGCGATGGTGCCGGATGGTCTTGGTGTCGGTGGCCGTGTAGGTGATCAGGTCGTTCGGCGTCACGTCCAGGGCATCGCAGAGTGCAACGAGGACCTTAAAGGAGATCCGTTCAGGTTCCTGGGTCACGATCCGCCAAATGGCATTGGCGGTCAAAGTGATGCCGCGATCGTGCAATAGGGCGGCGAGCTCCTTGGCCGTATGGACCCCGCGGCGTGCCATGATCTCGCGGACCCGCCAGGTGTAGTCGATCTCTCGTCTGCTCATCAGTGTTTCCTCTCGCGCAGTTCCAGGGCCGCATTGATGATTCGTTCATGCACCCGCTCAAGTGCGAGGCGCTGGTAGTCGGGGGAGGGCAGGGTGTAGATCGAGGTCGTGGCCGCGTGCTCGTGGCCGAGCTGCAGCTGAACGAAAGCCACATCGAAACCCTCACCGGTAACCAGGTGCGTGGCATACGAACGGCGGAAAGAGTGCAGGTCCAGTCCCGGAGGGAACCCCAGCTCGTCCACAAGGTCATGGAGCCGGCCGATCAGATGTGATTCGCCAACAATTTTTCCCGCGCTGGTAGGGAAGAGGTCTGTGACGGGATGCCCATAGCGGGGGAGTCCGTTCCTGATCCAATCGGCAACCATTTCGGCAGACCACTCCCAAACCGTCAGGACGGAACGGACCTTCTTCGCGGAGCCGCGGTGCGGCTTGCCCCAACGCACCCGGAGTACGCCATGGTCTCCAAGAAACGGAGCCTTGCCGTTCCGCGAAAAGTCCGCCACCTGCAAGTGGCGCAACTCGTCCGAGCGCAATCCCCATCCATAAGCTGTCTTGAACGCAATCGCATCACGCCAAGCAGCCAGTGCACCCTTGCGGCCCGAGTCCAGGATCCGCACGACCTCAAGGTCGGCCAGATCAAACAGCTCCTGCAGCTCACGCTGGCTAAACGGCCGCTTGGCAGGACGGGCTTCCGTGGGCTGCGCGTGCGTCACCCGGTTCAGCTCGGTTACCACCTGGGCAAAGACCTGACCAAAGAGCCTCGCACTCTGCTCACACCAGTCATAGTGCGGGCTGCAGGCATAGTCGCAAAACAACTTCACCGCACCCTGATAGGAGCGGACCGTCCCATGGGACAGATTTCGCACAGCACGCGCATGAGAGAAAAAATCGTCCGCGTCGCCCAACGTCCACTGCCATGGATACCGGCCGGAAAAGTCCACGAGGCTCAGCACGACATGCCGCCGGGTGCGGATAGTCGACGGCGAGAAATCCTTCGCACGCTGCTGGCGCTCCCAGCCATCCAGGACAAGCGTCAGGAACGACTCCGGATCCGGCGCTTCGCCGCCGAACGGAACAAACAGAACATTCTCATCATCCTGCGCCATCGTCAGTCCTTGCCTCATCGCCGCCCTTTGCGATCTTCGCACGCAGATTGCGAGAACCGCAATCACCACCGGCAAAAAGGCTGCTCACAGGCCACTTACTGCGGGCCATCAAGGCGCTCCACGGAACTCACTCCCGCTGTTCCCTGGCGCCCTAACACCAAAACGAATCTGCAGGTCAGGC